>NZ_JAYWVC010000270.1:0-9101 GCF_036281785.1 Streptomyces chiangmaiensis
CGATTCCTTGGCGGCCGAGGGTGTCGGTGGCGGACTTCATCAGCGCGGCGGTCAAGGCGTAGCCGATGGCGGCGGCCAGACCCATGTAGGCGGCGCGGCTCCGGCCCACGCGGTGCCTGAAGGCGATGGTGCACAGCAGTGCCATTGCTCCCAGGCAACAGGTCGTCACGGCGACCCACAGAGCGGCGGGGGCTTGGAGCGTGCCTCCGCTGGGTGCGGCCGCGAACAGCCCGAGGCAGAGGCTGACGACGATGCTACCGACGGAGAGCCAGGTCGCCCGAGTCACCGGGCGGTGGAAGGCGATGCCAGCGATGAGCAGGGTGAACGGCAGCTCCAGCAGGAAGACCGGCTGCACGACGGCCAGCGGGCCGGTGGCCAGCGCGGCACCCTGAAACAGTGCCGCGAAGATGACGCCTCCGATGCCGAGCACCCAGACGGGCGTGCGAAGCAGGTCCCACATCAGGCCGATCCGGAAGTGGTCGGACCGCGGGACGAGCAAGGCGGCCCAGCGCTGCATCACGCTTCCGACGGCGTTGCTCGCGGCCGCAAGCACAGCGCAGGCCAAAGACACGGTGACCAGCACGACGACCTCCTCTCGGCGGACGGGAGCCCTCGAGGGCGTGCCGCGCTTGCGCGGCACGCCCTGTCTCAGCTCTGTGGCAGACCGAACCGGTACTGGCCACCTTGGTTTTCGAAGACGTAGGGACGCGTCACCTTGTCCCATGCGCCGATCAAGTCGGCGTCGAAGGCGGCGTTCCCCAGCGTCTGGAGGATGTTCCGCACTTCAGGTGATCGGCGCGGGTTCTCGCCCGCCAGCCACGTGGCGATGACCTGTGCCCGGGCGTCGGACAGTAGCCGAAGCTCCCGCTCGCGGGCTCGGCTGCGCTCACGGCGCAGGGACCACCGCCAACTGAGGGGGCGTCCGCCGGGGCGGCGCAACCGACGCGGTCGTGTCCCGGCATGACGTCCCAGGAGGACGCTCGCGCCGATGGCGAGGGCAGTGATCAGCCCCAAAGTCACTGTCGCGTACGCGATCTCGTACGTGTCACTCACTGTGTCTCCCAACTTGCCGGCGCCGTGCCCGCCTCCGTCACGCGCTCTTGGTACGCAGCTCCTCCAGTGCCGCGGCCGTCAACCGGCGCGGTGTCCCTCCGGGTTCGACCAGTACGACGGTGCAGGCCGCGGCGTGGGTCAGTGCGGAGGTGAAGCTTCCGTCGGTGAACTGCGCCACCGGTCCGCGCGGGGATCGGCCGACGGCGACGATGTGTGCGTCGACGTCGGCGGCGTGCTGGGCGAGGACCCTGCCTGCCGTCCCGTGGTCACCGACGCTGGTGAGCACCTGTCCGGTGGCGGGGATGCCGTGTGCGGCAAGGTGGTTGAGGTGAGCGCGTACCGCGGCGCGTGCGTGGTCGGCGTCCTCGGTGTCTACGGCCTGCTCCTCGATCACAGCGGTCTCACGGACGTGGACGACCTCGAGCGGGCGGTCGCTCTCGCGGGCGATGGCGGCGGCCGCGTCGACGATCAGGGCGGCGTCCTCGGTGGCACTGACTGCCACGATGACCGGGCGGTATCCGGGCTCAGGGGTGGCCCCGACGCGCTCGAGGGTGGGGGCCACCGTCTCGCCGTGGGCCTCGTTCCTTTCCGCAGCGCTGACCAGCTTGTGGCCCGAGGCGAGGACGAGGATGGCGAGGATGAAGGTGGCACCGCCGAGGTAGAACGGGACGCTGAGATCGGTGGCGTCGGCGAGCTTGCCGGCGACGAACGGGGCCAGGCCACCGCCGATGAACCGGATGAAGCCGTAGGACGAGGAGGCGACCGATCGCTCGACCGGTGAGACGAGCATGACGGCCTGGGTGGTGAGGGTGTTGTTGATGCCGATGAACGCCCCGCTGACGATGACCGCGACGATCACGGCGACAGGGGTGTCGACGCCGACACCGATGACCGTCATGACGATGCCGAGCGCGATCATGTTGACGTAGAGCACCGGGGCGGTGCCGAATCGTGCCTGCAGGCGAGGCGCGATGAACACGCTGAAGGCGGCGACCAGCAGGCCCCAGCCGGTGAAGACCAGGCCGAGCTGCTCGGCGTCGAGCTCCATGGGGTACGGCGCGTAGCCGAGCAGGGTGAAGAATCCCCAGTTGTACAGCAGCGCCATGATGCCCATGGTGAGCAGGCCGCGGTGCCGAAGTGCCTTGAGCGGGGCGGCCAGCGAGGTGCGATGCTCGGGCTTGGGTGATGCGGGGACGAACGCGATCGTGGCGATCATGGCGACGGCCATGAGCACGGCGACGCCGAAGAACGGCCCACGCCAGCTGATGGTGCCCAGTTCACCGCCGAGCAGTGGACCGACCGCGATGCCGAGACCGAGCGCGGCTTCGTACAGGATGATCGCTCCACCGAAGCCGCCGCTGGCCGAGGCGACGATGACCGCCAGGCTGGTGGCGATGAACAGGGCGTTGCCCAGGCCCCAGCCGGCGCGGAAGCCGACGATGCCGCCTATCGAGTCGGAGGTGCCGGCGAGCGCGGCGAACACGACGATCAGTACCAGGCCGACGACCAGTGTCCGCTTGGCGCCGATCCGGCTGGAGACCCACCCCACAACGAGCATCGCGACCGCGGTCACGACCAGGTAGCTGGTGAACAGCAGCGACACCTGGCTCGGTGTGGCCTGCAGGCTCTTCGCCAGCGAGGGCAGGATCGGGTCGACCAGGCCGATGCCCATGAACGAGATGACGCAGGCGAATGCGACGGCCCATACGGCACGTGGCTGTTTGAACGGGCTTGCCGTTGTCCCATGCATTGCGCTCATTGCCTACTTTCGCCTGGAGGGTGGTAGCTCATCGATCTCGCGGGTCACCTGGGCACCTCGGCCTGGATCACTCGGGCGAGCGCGGGGAGGGCGATGACCACCGCGGACCGCTCCTGCGGATCAAGCCGGCCCATCAGCTGACGCAGGGCCTCAGCCCGCTCGGCGCGCCGCCGGCTGACCAGCTCGACCCCGGCGTCGGTCGATTCGACCAGCACGCCCCGTCGATCGTCGGTACTCGCGATGCGGCGTACGAGCCCGTCGCGTTCCATGCGCGTGACCAGCTGTGTCATTCCGGGCTGGGAGACACCCTCGGCGCGTGCCAGCTCGGTCAGCCGCTGAGGCCCCTCGCGACCGAGGCGGCCCAACGCGGAGGACGCCGCCGTGCTCAGCCCCCCGGCCGTGCTGACCTGACGCACGTACCGAACCACCTGCTCAAAGGCGACGACGAGCTCTTCGCCGGAGCCACCGAGTTCCATAACCTCATTATGCATAAGGTCATTATGAAAACGAGCAGGTCGATCGTCAATGTGACCTGGACCTCAACCCTGGCACCGTCGCCCCGGCCGGGACTGCACTCGACACCCGCACCATGTGGAATCCTCCGGTGCGGAAGGTAGCCGAGCATCGAGCAGAACAGCAGGTTGCAGGCGGTCACCAGGACGGCCACGACCAGCGAGTTCATGAAGTACCGCGGCATGTCCAGCTGGTGGAGCAGCGCGGAGAAGTTGCTCAGCGTCCAGCGCGAGGGGATCCACACCGGCGGGCTGGCGGTGAGGTCCCCGTCTTGAAGGCGGACAGCGCCATCCACAGGAAGGGCGCGGCCATGACCAGCATGCCCGCACTGGCGATCACGTACAGCAGCGGCTTGCGCAGGCTCTGGCCGCGCGAGCCGCGGTCGGACACGTTTGCCGTCGGCGCGCTCATCGGGTGTTGTCCTTCAGCAGTCGGAGCTGGAGCACCGTGATGGCCAGGATGACGACGAACAGGACGTACGCCATGGCGCTCGCATAGCCCATGTGGAAGAAGTTGAAGCCCTCGCGGTACATGTCGAGCGAGACCGTGAGGGTCGAGTCCGAGGGACCGCCCTGGGTCATCACGAACGGCTCCTCGAAGACGTTGAGATAGCCGATCGTGGTGATCACGGTCGCGTACAGCAGGGTGGGCCGCAGCAGTGGGATCGTGATGCCCCACAGTTCCTGCCGGCCGCCCGCACCGTCGAGGCGGGCGGCCTCCCGGACCTCGGTGGGGATGGCTTGCAGGCCGGCGATGAACAGGACCATGACAGTGCCGAGGTTGCGCCAGACCGCCATCGCGATCAGTGCGGGCATCGCCCAGGCCCGGGACCCGAGGAAGTCGGGAGCCTGAACGCCCAGTTCGGAGCAGAGCCCGGCCACGAGTCCGTCCGACGGGTCGAGGACGAACCGCCAGACCACCGCAACCGCGACGATCGTGGTGACCACGGGGGCGTAGAAGCCGACCCGGAAGAAGGTACGGGCACGGTCGATCCCGTTGTTCAGCAGGATCGCGACCAGAAGCCCGAGCACGATCGTCAGCGGGACGCCGACGACCACGAAGTACGCCGTGTTGAACAGCGCGGTGAGGAACTTGTCGTCCTGGAAGAGCTGCGTGTAGTTGTCGAAGCCGACGAACCGGGCCTCGAGCGGTCGCGTCACGTTGCGTGCCCCGAAGTCGGTGAAGCTCATCAGGAGCGTCGCGACGATCGGGAAGAGCATGAAGACGCCGAACAGCACCAGGAACGGCGCGGAGAACATCCATCCGTGCAGGTTGTGACGGGCGAGGGAGCGCCGGCCCCGTCGAGGCGCGGCACCTCCCACGGACTCCCGCGTCTTCGTCACTGCCGCATCGGGTGCGGCCGGTCCTGTCGTGAGGGACATGACGGTTAATGGCATGTCCGACGATCCAGCGATATGACCGACTCCCGGCACAGGCGCCCCGCCCCGCGGAGGCGGTGAACGGTGCACCCCGCTACGACTGCGTTCGTCCCTCGGCGCAGCCGCAGCTCGCCCGGCGGACCACGCTGACCGGCAACATACGGGACACCGGGGCGCCGGTGTAGCGACCGCTGAGGCGTTGCACCAGGAGGTCGGTCGCCTCCTCGCCCATCCGCACCATCGGCTGGCGCACAGTGGTGAGGGCGGGGCGCACCAGGCGGCTGAGGGGGATGCCGTCGAAGCCTGTCACGACAGCGTCCTCGGGAACCCTCAGACCACGCCGCTCGAGCTCGCGCAGCGCGCCCACGGCCATCTGGTCGTTGGCGAAGACGAACGCGTCCGGGCGCTCGCCGGGACGCTCGCACAGCAGCGCGGCGGCACGGGCGCCCTCGGCCTGCGTCATCATGCCCACCCGGACCGCCGGCTCCCCCGCGACCTCGACACCCGCGTCCCGGCAGGCGTCCAGGAAGCCGCGGAAACGGGCCTCGACGTCCGGTGACTCCTCGATCATGCCGATGTAGGCGGGACGCCGGATCCCATGGTCCGCGAGCAGATGCCGGGTCAGCTCGCGCTGGCCGTCCTCGTTGGCCACCTCAATGTGGTCGAGATGGTCCAGGGAGTCGGTGCCCTCCCTGGGGCCCGCGAGCATGACGACCGGACGCCGCCGGGAGATCACCTCGAGTTCCTCGGTCGGGACAGTACGGGCCAGCACGGCGAAGCCGTCCACCCGCCCGGCCACCTTGGCGACCAGGCTCTCCGGGCCCCCTTGCAGCGAGGCCGCGATGAGCAGGGCATAGCCGTGGCGGCGGGCGGCCCGCTCCATGCCCCTGATGATCTGGTCCGAGTAGAGCATGGCCGCGTCGTCGTCGTCGGTGTCCGCGGCCGGATCGGCGTAGTCCGGGAAACACAGGCCAAGGACTCCGGTGGAGCGACTGGCCAGCCCGCGGGCGTTGCCGCTGGGCACGTACCCGAGTTCCCTGGCCGCGGCCAGCACCCGCTCGCGAGTGCTGGCACGCACGGAATCCGGGGTGCGATAGACACGGGACACCGTGGCGATGGAGACACCCGAGCGTTCGGCGACGTCGTAGACCGTGGGCGTGACAGTCACGATGCGGGTCCGTTCGCCGTTCGGGGCTCCGTGCTGTCGGCGTTCATGGTCCTTCTCGAGTGTCCCAGCGTGAATGAAAGCGCATTCACTCTAGGTGTCCGGTGAACGTCAGGCAACCGTTCCTGAGGGCTGAGCATGAGTGGCACAGGCTCAGTCGGGCGCTCCGAACGGCGTTGAGCGTCCTGGCCTGCCGCTTTCGCGCCGCGTCTGGTCCCAGTGGATCGTGTCCGGGGCGGACACAGGTGCCCGAACCGGTGCGCCCTTCGAGGCGACCGCGCACGGCTGCCGACGCGCTGACCTGGCCCGCCGACCACCAGTCCCGACCAGCCCGCGCATGCCGGCCTGAAGTGCGTCGGTGGCAGGAACCCGCTCGACGACACCTACCCGACGGCCAGTCAGACCCGCTGGGGCACGATCGCTACCGGGCAATCCGCATGGTTCAGCAGTCTGTGGCTCACTCGGCCGAGGTGACGCAAGTGGCCCTGCCTGCGCCGCGCTCCGATGACTGTGAGGTCCGCAGCGGCCGAGCGCCTGAGCAACACCGAATGGGCAGGCCCTTCGACCGTGCTGCGGCGCACCCTCACATCCGGGTGGTCCGTCATCGCATCGAGGAGCAGGACGTCGAGGAGGTCGGACGCCCGTCGCTCGTCTTCTCGCGCTGTTTCCCCGGCAGACCCGGGGTGGCCGATGGTCTCCCGCGCCGGGTGGCGCCAGGCACGAACGACATCGAGGACACACTCGCGTACCTCAGCCTCACGGAATGCGAACCGCACCGCCTCGTCCGTCGCACCGGGCTCCCCGGCACCGAGGAGGATGCGCCCGTGCGCGCCGATCAGGCCGGCCTCGTCACCGCGGATCACGATCACAGGTCCGGATGCCCGCGCTGCAACAGCCAGGCTGACCGAGCCGAGGAGCAGCCCTTTGAGCTCGCTGCGGCCACGGCATCCTGTCACCAGCGCGACGGCGCTGCTGCCTTCCCGTAGCAAGGCCGACACCGCGTCCTCGGGCAAGACGTCACCGGACACCTTCAGCCGGGGGTTCCGTCGCTGTGCGCGCTCTGTCGCCGTCGCGATGACGTTCTCCGCCATCACTTGCTCCGACGGAAGCTCCATACTGCTCGTCGGTCTGACGCCTTCGTAACGTTCCCACAGGGAGGCGTACACCAACCGGAGTGGCAGACCGTGCCGGGCCGCTTCATCCGTCGCCCAGTCGACTGCCGTGAGGCTCGAATACGATCCGTCGACACCCACGACCAGGGGAAGCTCCATCATCTTTCCCACCGCCTTTCGTCGTGCTGCGGAGCGATGGAGCGGTGGGCTCCATGCCCACCGTCATGCCCTCGGCCCGGCGGCAGCGGGGGCGGATCGGCTCTCGTCGGGGACGTTCGGCCCCGGCCTGCCGCTACTCGAGACCGCGATGACACCCTGCGGACAGGGGAAGGCCGAGCGGGGTCATCCCGGCCAGGCCCGCTCCCTTGCCGCTCAGCAGATCGACCATCTCCCGGCTGCCCTCGGCGAATTCGTACACGCAGCGCGTCGGTGTGCTCATCGCGGTCTCGGCCCGGTCAATCGTGGGGAACGACGGCCAGCGGGCAGCCGACGTGATGGACTGCGGCATGGGTGACGGGGCCGAGGCGCGGCACTGTGGGTCGCTCGGTCATGCGACGGCCGACGACGAGCAGGCTCGCCGAAGAAGCGGCTCGGACGAGGGCGGTGGACGCTCTGTCCTCCACGACGGTCTCCATGACCTCGGTCTCGGGATACTTGTCGTGCCACACGTGCAGCAGGGCGGACAGGAACTCCTGCCACTCCTCGGCCCGCTGCGGATCGTTCACCAGTCCGATGTCCCCGGGACCGAGGCTGATCGCGGAGGGTGCCTGCCATGCGTACACGACACGGAGCCGGGCGCACCGCAGCCGAGCCGCCTCGAATGCGAACTCGATCACCTCGTCGCAGGGATCGCCGAGGTCGATGCCCAGGACCACGTCCCGATAGCCCGTCCGGGTGGACGGGTTGCCGTCGCCCCCCGGGAAGTGCTCGTCTTCGGCCTCCTCTTCCGCGCGTACGAGGACGACGGGACGCGCGGCCTTCGCCACCGCCGCCAGGGCGACGGAGCCGACGAGGAATCCGGTGAAGCCGCTCAGCCCACGCGAGCCCAGCACCAGCAGCTCAGCCTGTTCGGACGCCTTCACCAAGGCCTCGGCCGCCGGGCCCTCGAACTGCTCGTCGGTGACCTGGACGCCCGGAACGGCGCCGCGGACACGCTCCGCCGCCTGGCGCAGGACGCGCCGTGCAAAGTGCCGCTGCGCGGCGTTCGCGAGTTCTCCGTCGTCCGTCTGGTGGGGATGCCAGTTCCAGGCATGCACCATCCGCAGCGGGCGGCCTCGGCGTACCGCCTCACGAGCGGCCCACTCGGCGGCGGCGAGGCTCTCGGCCGATCCGTCGACCCCGGCGATGACGGGCTGAAGCATGGTGCATACCTCCTGCGCTCGGTCCGCTTGTCACTACCAGCCTCTTGCCATGAACACTTTGCGTATATGGGCCGCACGGTCTGCCTCAGGTCCATTCGGCCCTGCGCCCGCCCGCCGGAGGGGGACGGTCACCAGGTGGTCGGGGCCGTGGATGGCTGGTCGTACTCGACCGCTTGGTGGTAGAGGCCCGCTGCTGCGAGGCTGCGGCTGACCTTGGAGATACGCGGGTGGGTTGCGGGCCGTACTGCGCGGTGGCCGCCGACGGGGCTGGTTCTGATGGGATCTGGAGGTCTTCGAAGTCCGCATGTCCTTCACGGCGGTGAGCCCGGTGGAACGGCAACTCGTGGGCGGCGACGCGGTCCGTTTCCACCGTGGTGAGGTCCCTCCGGATCCGATCCTGAAGTACGAGGCTTCGATCGGGGGCCGCGGCACCGTTCATACGGGCGGCCCGCCACCGGGCCGTCGGCGAGGGCGCAGAGGATGCCATGGGCGACTGCGCCGACGGGCAGACCCTGCGCCGACAGCTCGCACCGAGCCCCGGTCCGGTGCGAGCGGGGCCGGACTCTCCCTGTCCGGACTCTCCCTGTATCGAAAGGCTGATCAGACGGCGGCGGGACGCGGGGCGCGCAGGTGTGCCCGGTTCTTCAGCTCCTCCTCGTCGACAAACGTGAACATCTGCTGACCCGGCTCACACAGCATGAACACCACGAACTTGGTCGGTGCGTCCGGCAGGGCGTTGCCGTCCTGGTAGTGGATCAT
>NZ_JAYWVC010000271.1:0-9077 GCF_036281785.1 Streptomyces chiangmaiensis
TCGCGCTGAACGACCACTCCTCGTGGTCGGTCGCCCAGTCCCAGGCCGTGCAGTCGATCAACATCAGCCAGTAACCCCCGTACGACGAGGGCATGTCGGGCGGACCGCGCAGAGGGCCGGCGCGGTCCGCACCTTGCGGGGAGGAAAGGCGCACATGACGCTGCTGGGGGAGAATGCCGCAGCACTCCACGACACCGGCCCGGTGCCCGGTCCCGGGGGGATGCCGATGACGTACGAGCAGGTCGCCACGGGCGAGCTGACCGTCATCGGTCTGGAGAAGCCGATCGTGCCGCGGCTGAGCGCCGGGCTTCAACTGCACGGCGAGTACAAGGGCTCCGGGTTCACCGAGCCCAAGTACATCGCCCGTCGGGGGGACGGGCAGGTCGTGCAGCTGTCTCGGCTGCTGCACCTGGTCGTGTCGTCGATCGACGGCAGCCGCGACATCGAGACGATCGGCCACCGGGTCAGCGCTCGGTTCGGGCGCGAGGTCAGCACGGAGAACATCCGCTATCTGATCGAGACCAAGCTGGACCCGCTCGGTGTGACGGTCCCCGAGGGGCTGCGGGACGACCAGATCTCCGCGCCACGGTCGGACCTGCTGCTCGCGCTCAAGGGCCATCGTGTGCTCTTCAGCGAGCGCCGGGTGGCGAAGATCGCCCGCTCGCTGACGTGGCTGCACCACCCGCTCGTGGTGGTGGCCGTACTCGCGGGCGTCGCCGTCCTGGACGTGTGGCTGTTCGCGTTCTTCGGCGCGATCACACCCGTGCTCGAGGTCCTCGACCAACCGGTCCTGCTGCTCGTGGTGTTCGTGCTGACGGTCGCCTCACTGGTGTTCCACGAGTTCGGCCACGCCTCCGCATGCCGCTACGGCGGCGCCCGGCCGGGATGCATCGGCTGCGGACTGTTCCTCATCTGGCCCTCGATGTACACGGACGTCACCGATGTCTACCGCATCGGTCGGGGAGGGCGGCTCCGCACGGATCTCGGCGGGATCTACTTCAACGTCGTCTTCATGCTGGCTCTGGCCGGCGCGTATGCCGTCACCGGTCAGCCGTTCTTCCTGGCCGCCGTCTACCTGGGCCACTTCGAGATCCTCGAACAGCTGATGCCGGCCGTGCGGCTGGACGGCTACTACATCCTCGGCGACCTTGCCGGTGTCCCCGATCTCTACGGCAAGATCAAGCCCATCCTGCTCAGCCTGATCCCGGGGGCCAAGGGCCGCAAGGCCCGAGCCGAGGCCGCGGCGCTCAAGAAGTCGTCCCGGATCATCGTCGCCACCTGGGTGCTGACGATGGTGCCGCTCATCATCGGCGAACTCGGCTACGCGCTCTGGAACCTGCCGCGGATCACCAGCACGATGATCCGCTCGTTGACCGAGCAGATCGGGGGTACCGGCGCGGCCTTCGCGGACGGGGAGATCGCGGCGGGCCTGATGGGCGTGGTCGGCTCCATCATGTTGCTGTGCCCGATGGCGGGCGTGGTCTATCTGTCGGTGAAACTGGGCGGACGCCTGTGGCGGGGCGCCGCGAAGTCGACGGACGGCCGGCCGCGGCTGCGCGTGGCCCTGTGCGCGCTGCTTCTGACCGGGCTCGGCGGACTCAGCTACGCGTGGGTGTCGGGCATGACCCCCGAGCCACTGCCGAAGAAGCCCCCGATTGCTCCGATACTGCAGCCCGGCGTGTCACCCTCGGCACCTCCGCCCCGGTGGGCCACGACCCCGGATCCGGGCGATGCCACACCGTCGGCGGCCGTCCCGAGCGCTTCGTCCGGCACTGCGTCCCCGAACGCCTCGGACAGTCCGTCGGCCTCGGCGAGCCCGTCGGATTCCACGAGTCCGCAGCCCAGCGCCTCGGCGACGTCCTCCGCGGGCACGGCCGGGCAACCGACCGGCAGTCCCGGGACGAGTGGGCAGCCCCCGGTGTCCGGCTCGGCCGGCCCCGGCTCCGGCTCGCCCTCCGCATCGCCGTCGGCCGAGAGCCCGTCCCCACCGGAGAGTTCCAGCGAGCCGCCGGCCGGCTCGCCCACCCCCAGCACCTCCTGATCACCCCGGGCCCTGTCCCGGGGCTGAGCGGACCGGCCCCGG
Source organism: Streptomyces chiangmaiensis (assembly GCF_036281785.1). Lineage (NCBI taxonomy): Bacteria > Bacillati > Actinomycetota > Actinomycetes > Kitasatosporales > Streptomycetaceae > Streptomyces > Streptomyces chiangmaiensis. Next base: position 2,084 of record NZ_JAYWVC010000271.1, read on the forward strand.
GCCCAGGACCGGGGCCGATCCGCTTCCGCAGGTCCGCGAGCGCAGCACGTCCCCTGTCCTGCGGAACTCCGTCCTTCGGCATCGCTTCAAACGGGAGACCCACGTGAACCAGCACCGCAAACCCCGTCCACCTTCCGGCCTCACCCAACGCGCCGTGCGGATCGGGCTGTTCGCCGCCGGAGCGGCCGGCCTCGCGACGGCCGTACCTGCACAGGCGGCGACGGGAGCGCCCCGGCACGCTGCGATGGCCATCGACCAGACGTTCACCCGCGCCGACTTCCGTCATCACACGCAGACCAAGGACTCCTTCACCGTGCGCCAGTTCGGCACGGTCACCGCCGCGACCGTGCGCAACCAGGCGAACGCGGTGGGGGTGGGCTGCTCGGTCGACGACCACTGCCGCTCGGTCGCGCTGTCCTTCCAGATCGTCACGATGGCGGGGGAGCGCACGCATCTGACGGCGGTGAACCGTGGTGACGCCGTCAACAGGTATTGCGACGGCTGCCAGACCCTCGCGGGCGCCTATCAGTTCGTCGTCTCCACCCCGCAGCCCTTCGCCCTGGACGGCGCGACCCGCAGGCGCCTCAACGACATCCATCGGCGGCTGGACGCCCTGACCCGTTCGACGCTTCCGGCCACCGAGATCAAGACGCGGGCAGACGCGCTGGCCGCAGAGGTCGACACGGTGCTTCGCGACGCGGTGGCCAACGCGCCCAAGGGCCACGAGCGGCCCAAGGTCACCCTCCACCGCCACCTCGACGGTTGGCCCGCCCACTGACCGGGCCGGCCGAGGCCCGCCGCCCCGAAGAGTCTGGGGCGGCGGGCCGCCTTGTGTGCGCTCGGCGACCGGGGGCGGTGGATCGTCCTTCTTGTTCTGGTTGTTCTGGTTCTTCGTGCCGTGAGGCGAGGCCCGGGGGCCCGGCGCCGCGTGGATTGGCCGGAGATCGCCGTGCCGGCACGGCGCCGGAGTACATACGATGCGATGGCCCGGCCTTCACAGCTCCTTCACAGGTGGCTTTCTGACATGCGCATGACGTTGAGCTCGGTATCTGATCCAACGCACTGGTCCGCGACGGCCCCGCGCCTGCGCGCGGGGTCGCACCCCCCCGGCAACCGGCGGTGCACGCCGCCGGGACACCGATGCAACGGATGGGAGAACCATGGCTGGTGGACTGCTCCTGAGCGGCGCGATAGCGGCGCTCTTCGCCACCGCACTGCCCGCGCACGACCCGTCCTCCGGGATCGTCGAACCGCCCCCGGACAGGATCGTCATCAAGATCGCCACCGTGAACGGCTCCGGTTGTCCGCAGGGCACCGCCGCGGTCGCCGTCTCGCCCGACAACACCGCCTTCACGGTGACCTACAGCGACTACCTGGCCCAGGTCGGGGCCAATGCCGACCCGACCGCGTTCCGCAAGAACTGTCAGCTCAACCTCATCGTCCATGTGCCCCAGGGCTTCACGTACGCCATCGCCGGCGCGGACTACCGCGGCTTCGCCTCCCTGCAGCGCGGTGCCTCCAGCGCGCAGAAGGCTTCGTACTACTTCCAGGGGTCGCCCAACACGGCGGCCATCACTCACCCGTTCCGCGGTCCGTACGACGACAACTGGCAGTCGACCGACGTCACGGACTGGGCGCAGCTGGTCTGGGCGCCGTGCGGTGTGCAGCGGAACTTCAACATCAACACCGAACTGCGCGTCAATGCCGGCACCTCGACGCCCGGCAGTACGAGCTTCATGACCATGGACTCGACGGACGGTGACATCAGCACCGTCTACCACCTGGCCTGGAAGGAGTGCCCCGAGTCCTGACCCACCGGCCGTCACCGGCTTCGTCCCGCCGGAGCCAGTGACGGACCGCAGGGCCGGCCCGTGCGCGTCGCCCATGTGCGCACGGAGCGTGGACGAGACGCGTCCATTTGTGGGCCAGCGGGTTGTTCATTTTTGGAGGAGGGGCTAGCGTGAGGTCATCCAAATTTGGATGACTTGGTCGTCGTCCTGTCCCGCCCCTCTTTTCTGGAGATCACTCATGACCGTCGCCGCCGAAACCGGACTGTGGCAGCTCGACCACACCGCCTCCACCGTCTCCCTGCGGCACAAGACGATGTGGGGGCTGGTCACGGTCACGGGTTCCTTCAAGGGGCTGAGCGGTCAGGGAGAGGTCAAGCCGGACGGCACCGCCCAGGGCACCGTCACCCTCGACGCCGCCTCCCTCGACACGCGGCACACCAAGCGCGACCGCCATCTGAGCTCGGCGGACTTCTTCGACGCCGACCGCCACCCCGAGATCACCTTCACGGTGCACAGCGTGGAGGCACGGTCGGACGACACGGCCCAGATCACGGGTCAGTTGACCATACGCGGCATCAGCCGGCCGCAGTCGTTCACGACGCGCGTCGCGCGGGCCGGTACGGACGCGGTCACGCTGGACGCCGAGTTCACCGTGGACCGCGAGGAGTTCGGCATGAGCTGGAACCAGATGGGGATGATGCGCGGCCTGACAACCGTCATCGCCTCCCTCCGCCTCACGCGCAGGGTGTGACGGGGCGGATCCCGTCTTTCGAAGGCGGCGGTGCGGGGCCTTCCGTACCGCCGGCCGTCAGCTCTTCCGGGCGCGCAAGGCGGCGAGCGCGCGGTCGGCGTGCACGCTCATGCGCAGTTCGCTGCGCACCACCTCCACAACCTTGCGGTCCTGGTCGATGACGAAGGTGACACGCTTGGTCGGGGTGACGGAGAAGCCGCGCCGCACACCGAACCGATCCCGGACCGACCCGTCCACGTCGGACAACAGCGGGAAGCCGAGCGTGTGGCGACCGGCGAACTCCTGCTGCCGTTCGACCGAATCGCCGCTGATGCCGACCGGTCGCGCGCCGACGGCGGCGAACTCGGCCGCCAGGTCCCTGAAGTGACACGCCTCTGCCGTACAGCCGCGGCTGAGAGCGGCGGGGTAGAAGAACAGCACGACCGGCCCGTCGGCGAGCAGCTCGGACAGCGGCCGCTGCGTACCGGTCTCGTCCGGCAGGACGAAGTCCTCGAACACGGTGCCCACTTCGACGCCCGTCATGCCGTGACCTCCGCCTTGCTCGCGATGCCGCGCGCCCACAGGACCAGGGCGCCGCGGCCCGATATTACCGGATGGTGCAACGGTGTTCCTCGGGTGGACAGCCCAGGGCGCTTCGGCCGATGTTCGAGAGTGCGTGGGGTTGGACCACGCATACTCGCCGGCTGTCCGATCGTGGTGATCGCCTTGTCGAACGGGCCGGCAGACACGTTGTACCGATACGGCGCCACGGCTTCTCTTCCAACGGCGACGACCTCCCCGGATTGCCGCCGGCGCTCGCGTGCCGGCCGCGCACCGTGGATGGGAGAGCCGCCGTCCGTCACCACCGCGCTGCATCCACTGACCGTTGGGACTGATCAACCAGTACGTGTCGGCGATTCCGCGTCATCCGTTCGGGGACTGGCATCGGCGATCGACGGGTCTCTACGATGGAGCGCCCGCCGAGCCGGTTCCGACGGCGCGGCCCGTATCTGGGGGAACGATGCAGCCTGGCAGGCAGTTGTCCACGTCGATCGATGCCACGGTGCCGACAGCCGCCCGAATGTACGACCACTACCTGGGCGGAAAAGACAATTATGCGGCCGATCGGGCAGCCTGTGAGGAGCTCGACAAGGTCGTGCCCAGCACGCGGGCGCTCGCGCTGAACAACCGCCGGTTCCTGCAGCGCGTCGTGCGCACGCTGGCGGAGGACTACGGCATACGGCAGTTCCTGGACCACGGGTCCGGACTGCCCACGCAGGACAACGTCCACCAGGTCGCCCAGCGCGTCGACCCCGCGAGCCACGTGGTCTACGTGGACAACGACCCGATGGTTCTGGTACACGGCCGCGCGCTGCTGGAGCAGGACGAGCGCACCGCGGTCATCCAGGCCGACATCCGGGACACGGAGACGATCTTCTCCCATGTCGAGACCCAGCGCCTGATCGACTTCTCGCGGCCGGTGGCCGTGCTTTTCAACTCGGTGATGCACTGCATTCCGGACAGCGACACCGAGGGGCCGCCCGCTCTGGTACACCGTGTCCTCGAACGGCTCGTGCCCGGCAGCTTCATGGTGATGTGTCAGCTCGTCAGCGAGGACCCGAAGGTCCGCGAGTTCGTCACCGACTTCATGGCCCAGGCCACGCAGGGACACTGGGGGCGCGTGCGCCAGGAGAAGGACGTCGCCACCTGGTTCGAGGGGATGGACATCCTCGAACCAGGACTGGTGGAGGTGTCCACCTGGCGGCCGGACTCGGAGGTCACGCCCCGCCAACTCACCCAGGAATGGATCGAATTCGGCGGCGTCGGCCGCATCCGCTGACACAGGGGCCCGCGGTCGGCGGTCCTGCGGTCAGCGGGGGGAATAGCGCTCCTCAAGCGTCCTCTTCAGCAGGGCCACCGACTCACGGGGGTTGAGGGCTTCGTCGGCGAGCCGGTCGAGCGCCATCCGGTACTCCTCCGTCTCGTCGCGGTCTTCCAGGAAGTTGGCGCTTCTGATGTGCTCCAGGTAGACGATGTCGGGCAGATCGCGGCCGCCGAAGCGCAGATAGGTGACCGGTATCGCCGGCGCCGATGCGTTCGTGACGTCCAGCGGCACGAACTGCAGGGTCACATGCGGGCACTGGGCCATCTCGACGAGATGCTCGAGCTGTTCGCGCATCACCTTGCGGCTGCCCAGCACGCGCATCAGGACCGACTCGTCGACGATCGCCCACAGTTGGGGAGCGTCCCGACGGAGTAGCAGTTGCCGCCGCCGCATCCGCAACTCCACCCGTCGCTCCACCTCCGGCGCCGACGCCGACGGCAGTCCGCGCTCCACCACGGCCCGGGTATAGGCGGCGGTCTGCAGCAGGCCGGGAACGTACTGGATCTCGAAGGTACGGATGGCGGCGGCCGCCTCCTGCAATCCGACCAGGCGGTCGAACCACTCGGGCATCAGCCGCTTGTCGTAGCGCTGCCACCAGCCGGGCTCACCGGCCCGCTGCAGCAGCTTGACGAGGACCGAGGCCTCGTAGTCCGCGGCGCTGTACAGCTGGAGCAGCGCTCGCACGTCGCCTTCGGTGGGCGGCTTGCGGCCCTTGCCGGCCTCGATGCGAGAGAGCTTCGCGGGGCTGAACCCGAGCGCGCGCGCCGCCTGTTCCTGAGAGAGGCCGACGTCCTCCCGCATACCGGCCAACTGCACTCCGACCAGCATCTTCAGCAGAGTCGGAGCGGGCTCCGTCCGGTTGAGATACGGTTCCAGTCGAGAGACGCGGTGGGACTCGACGGACATCCTGACTCCCAGTCGGTCGGCAGACAACAGGGCAGCATTATCGCACTCGACCGGTCCCTGCCGCATGTGCCGACAGCAATGTGCCGTCCGGAGTCGTCACACCAGATGGTCGAACTCCCCGTCCTTCGCTCCGGCCAGGAAGGCGGCCACTTCTGCGAGCGTGTAGATGAGCGCGGGCCCGTCCGGGTCTCGCGAGTTGCGCAGCGCGACCGCACCGTCGGCCAGGGCCGCCACCTCGACGCAGTTACCCTCGGCATTGCTGTGCCGGCTCTTGACCCAGCGGGCGTCCAATGCGCTGGCCCGCACTCCGTTTGGCACTGAAGGCACCACAGTCTCCTTGCTCACGTTCTGGCACAGGGCCGCCGGTCCACGTGGGACGCAGCGCACCCTCTGGGGCCCCCTGATTCTTCTACCCATCATGCAATTTCCCATGCAATTGCACGATGGTGCTGACAGTGTGGATAATAGCCGGGGCGCCAATCGCAGGACTGACGCCGCACACTGACTTCGCATCGGGAAGAGGACGACCCCCGGGGCTTGGCCCCCACACTGTCTGCGGGGAGCTGAAATGACCACACCACTGAAGGACTTGGGGTACGTGCCGTGGGAGACCATCAAGGATTCCAGCGGGTCCGCGGAGGCCATCCCCATCCTGCTCCACAGTCTCGCCTGGGGTGACGAACCCACCGCCCAAGCTGCCTTCGGCGACCTGAGGGAACGAATCTGCCAGTACGGCTTCGTGGTCGACCAGGCGACGGCCGCCACGGTTCCGTTCCTGTGGGAGCTCGCCCGGCTTCCCCAGGTGACCTGCCGCGTGCAGATCGTTCACCTGCTCAAGAACATCGCGGACGCCCGGCAATGGGAGAGTACGGCCACCACCTACCCCAAGCTGCTCAACTACCACCACGACTATGTGGGTTGGGAGCGACAGGCCCGCCGCGCCGTCCATGCCGACCAGGGGGTCCTGCGTCAGCTGCTTTCCGAGCCGGATGTCGAGCTCGTCGAAGCCGCGACCGAACTCGCCTCCACACTCGCGGCCTGACGGAGCGAAGGCTTGCACGTGATGCGGCCCGGCGAGACTGCGCGACGGGACACTGCCGCATGCGTGGGTGGTCGCCGCGGTCCGGCGCGGGGGATCGACGAAGGTCCGGATCGGCCCTGAACGGCCCCCGGGGCAGGGGTATTCGCAGCCCCACACCCACCGGAGAAGGGAGCCACGTGACCATCGAGGGACCGTGGACGTACGAACCGGGCAGCGGTCACGTCGAGGGACAGGATCTGGCTGGCTTCACCGTCGAGGTCAAGGACGGATCGTAGGGCGCGTCGACCGGCAGGGCGACGGGCCGGGCATGCGGCATCTGATCGTCGACACCGGGGTGCGGGCTTTCGGAAAGAGCGTGCTCTTCCCCGCGGGTGTCGTCGGCGTCATCGACAGCGATGGGCGGCAGATCACGTCGGCGTGCTCGAACTGCCCCAGGGCGGGTACCGGATGCACCGCCGGCCGTGCTCCGGAAGTGATCAACATCTCGCCGCCCGCGCGGTTCCCGGTGGCGATTCCGGCACCAAGTACCGTTCCTAATCAGTGAGCGGGGGTGAGTCTTGGACCCAAACCGGCTCATCTGGCGCATCCCGAACGGTTGTGGATGCGCTGGTCGCCCGCGTTCGCTCCGCATCCGGCGACAT
>NZ_JAYWVC010000272.1:0-9052 GCF_036281785.1 Streptomyces chiangmaiensis
TAAGCCCACAGAGGGCCGGTGGTCACGCTTCCCGGATCAGCGACGCCTCGGTCACAAACGAACCGTCCACCTCTGCTGACCGCGCGTGGGATCACCGATACCGTCTCCGCGTCCACGGTGCGCCGCTGGCTGCGCGAGGACGCGCTCAAGCCCTGGCAGTACCGGTCCTGGATCTACATCCGCGATCCGGACTTCCGTGCCAAGGCCCAGCGAGCCCTGGACCTCTACGCCCGCACGTTCGATGGTGTCGCGCTGGGCCCGGACGAGTACGTCCTGTCCAGCGACGAGAAGACTTCCGTCCAGGCCCGCTGCCGCTGCCATCCGACCCTGGCCCCGGGCCGGGCCCGGGCGATGCGCGTCAACCACGAGTACGGCCGCGGCGGCGCGCTGGCCTACCTGGCCGCCTACGACGTCCACCGCGCGAAGGTCTTCGGCCGCTGCGAGCCGAAGACCGGCATCGTCCCCTTCTCATGAACCTGGTCACCCAGGCCATGACAACCGAGCCCTACACGAACGCCAGACGCGTCTTCTGGATCGTCGATAACGGCTCCTCCCACCGGGGGAAGAAGGCCATAGACCGTCTGACCAAGGCGTTTCCGAATGCGGTCATGGTCCACACCCCCGTGCATGCCTCCTGGACGAACCAGATCGAGTCCTTCTTCTCCATCGTCCAGCGCAAGGTTGTCCGACCCAACGACTTCACCGACGTGACCCAGGTCCGGAACCGGCTCCGAGCATTCGAAGGCCGTTACAACGCCACGGCACAGCCGTTCCAGTGGAGGTTCACCACCTCCGACCTGGACGATCTGCTGGCCCGGCTCGACCGACACACACCCGCCGACCGACAAGAAGAATCCTCCGTCGCCCTGGCAGTCTGATCAACCCCCGAAGGATTTCCGGAGCTGACCACTTAGTGATCACAAAGAGCGGGCTGCCGGGAGTCAGCAGTCAGTGCCAAACCACCCGCCCTCATGCGAACGACGAACTCAACGGATTCGGCTGAGGCGAGACTTCGACCCCGCCGGTTCCTTCATACCCCTAGGGGGTATATGGCCGGAGAGGTTACGGCACTTCTCAGCGAAGAGGGGGCACAGGTATGCGCTGGCTGCTGGCAGCGCTGACGAGCGGCGCACTCGCGCTGTTCAGCACCTACTGGGACGACTCGCTGCACACGGATGTCGGGCGTGACACCTGCCGAGCCCTGGTGCTGGGCGCGGCGTTGGTGCCGGTCATGGAGTACGACTCGGACGTTCCCCAGTTCTCGGCGCTCTGGTATCTACCGATCGTCAGCGCCGGTGTGACCCTGGCCGTGATGGTGATCCGCCGCTTCGACCCACGCCCGGGCGCCGTCTTCGGCGCCGCCCTGCTGGTCACTGCGGTCAGGCTGCTGACGGTCGCCTTCTTGGCCCTGCTCGGCCATTCCACGCCGATCGTCCCGCCGGTACTCTTGGTGACGGCTGCCGTCGACCTCGTCCACCTCTGGCGCCCCTCGCCGTGGTGGCTGGCCCTCGTCGCGCCGGCGGCCGTGCACGCGACGTACGTGCCGCTGCTTCCGGTCGTGCCGCACGGCACGGCCGTTCCGCCGATCAGGTCGTTCCCTCACTGCTGTTGGCCCTTCCCGGTTCGACTCTGATGGTCCTGGTGTCCGATGGCGTGCCGCACGTCTGGCGTCGCGGACTACAGGCCGCGGCTGTCGCCTCGGTACTCCTGCTCGCTCTCCCTCTCCTCACCGCGACCCGCGCCCTCGCCCACGACCCAGGGCAGGGCACTGACGTGGGCCAGGCGCGATGGATGGCGTTCGTCGGGGAGCACGAGGTCGATGTCACGCTCACGACGGACGATCCGGCCCTGCACCCCGTAGAGTTGGTCGCTCGCCGCGCCGGAGAGAAGGCGACTGGTCGGCTCACACCCGTCTCCGAGGGCACCGAGCACGGCCGGATCAAACTGCACGCCGAGGGCCGCTGGTTCCTGTACGCGACGTTCAAGGACACCCGGAACCGGACGGCGGAAAGTTGGGTCGCCGTCCAGCAGGGCGCCGGTCGGAATGTGTCCGAGACCCGGCCGGTGTACCTGCCGCTCGCACAGACGTATGGAGCCGGCCGGACCGCCGCGACGGTGGTCCTGTACGGCATGGCCGCGGCCGTCCTCGTCGCCGTGGCCCGGTCCTGCCGCGGCCGTCGCGTCCCGCAGCCCCAGCAGAGCTGACGGAAGCGCGGAATCCCACCCGTCACCTGAACACCTCCCGAACCCCAAACGTACTAAGGGAACTAGCAGTTGACGGACCGTACGGGATCGATCGGGAAGGTGACGATGGGAAGCGCGGCACTCAGTTGGTCCATCGCGGCGGTCGCCGCTCTGGTGGCCGCCGTCAGCGCGGTCCGGGTGGTGACCACCAGCGGCGAGACACGCTTCGCAGCGGGCGGCGAACTGCTCATGGGCCTGTGCATGGCCCTTATGGCCCTGCCCGCGACCATCGCCTGGTACGCGGACTACGGCATGTGGTGGACGGCGGTGTTCACTCTGCTTGGGCTCGGCGGCGTGGCGCTGGCGGTCAAGCACACACGCACGTGCGGGTGGAAGCACGGCCGCCACTGGGTGCACCTCATCGTCGGCAGCTCCGGCATGGTGATCATGACGCTCGCGATGACCACCACCTCGTCCGGTCCCGTCCTCGCGCTCGGGTCCTCCATGGCCAACATGCCCGGCATGGAGGACATGGCAAGCACAGCGAGCAGCGGCAGCATGGCCGGGATGCGTTCCATGGAGCGGATGGAGGGAATGGGGTCGATGCCCGGGATGAACATGCCGGGCATGACCGACACGGCGGCCAACATCGGTGCCTCCGAGGACTCGGGTTCCATGTGGCGCATCGTGATCGCGGCGCTCGCCATGTACTTCCTGCTGTCGATCGCCGCCTCCGTGTGGGTACGGGTACGCGGCACGGACAAGAACCTCGCCGCGGGCCGGAACTGGGGGCGCTGGCTGCTTGCCGTCCCGGACACACTGGTCGTGTTCCTGGCGTCGCTGACGCTCTCCGTGTGGGACAAGGCCCGGGCGGGCGAAGGGACCCGTCGTGGCCGCCGCCGCAAGGTCGGCGCCGAGCCGAACGCCGCCCTCGCGGCACACATCGGCATGGGCGCGACCATGTCCGGGATGCTGCTGATGATGGCCGCCTGATGGCAGCCGGACCAGCCCGGCTCCAACAGGTGCGGGCCTCCTCGAGTGCCTCGGGCGGCATCCGCGACGTGCGCGGATGCCGCCCAAGGACTCACCGTCGAGCGCCGTCAGGCGACGGGTACGGCCGGGACGGAGACGCCCGCCCGGGTCCCGACGCGGGCCGCCAGCACCCCGAGGAGGCCGAAGCCCGCCCCCGTCTTCGGCGGTTGCCGAGACGCGCGCCGGCGCAGGCCTGGTCGTCTGTCCCCTGCGCGACGGAAGTTGTCGTCGCAGGTCGCGACGCGTACTAAGCACCATAGTGAGCGAGGGGCGGGGTCGACCAGAGCCATGTGGGCGGCATTAGAGGTAGGCGTATACCCCCAGGGGGTATAGTGTTGTTGTCGTCGGAACGGGTCACCACATCGGCCCCAGGACCGGCCCCACGCATCCACACCCTGAGGAAGAAACCATGACCGAACAGACGAACTCCAGCTCTTGCTGCGGCGGCTCCGGCGGTTCCTGCGGCTCGGGCGCCGCCGATGTTCAGGGCATCGGCATCACCACCGTCTACAAGGTGTCGGGCATGACCTGCGGCCACTGCGAAAGCTCGGTCTCGAAGGAGATAGGCGCACTGGACGGCGTCACCTCCGTCACGGCTGTCGCCAAGACCGGCGAGGTCACCGTCACCTCCGCCGCCCCGCTCGACGAGGCGGCCGTGCGCGCCGCCGTCGACGAGGCCGGCTACGAGCTCGTCGGCCAGGCCTGACGGCACCTCCGGGGTTCCCTGCCCCGCCATCACGCGATTCACCTCCCACGTCGGGACGTACCGCTCCGCTGATACGGATGCCGTGCGTCCCGGCCTCCTTCAGGAGACACGCATGACCAGCACGGCACCCGAGACGACGCTCAGCACTACGGCCCCTGCCCCCGCCTCCGACGTCGAGCTCGCCATCGGCGGCATGACCTGCGCCTCGTGCGCGGCCCGCATCGAGAAGAAGCTCAACCGCATGGACGGCGTCACCGCCACGGTCAACTACGCAACGGAGAAGGCGAAGGTCACCTACGGGCCGAGCGTCGAGGTCGCCGACCTCATCGCCACCGTGGTGAAGACCGGCTACACGGCCGAGGAACCGCCGCCGCGCGCTCCCCTGGCCGACGACACCGCCGAGACCGAGGCCGCCCCGGCAGCGGATGGCGAGCTGCTCTCCCTCCGCCAGCGCCTGCTCGTCTCACTCGTCCTGTCCGTGCCCGTCATCCTGATGGCGATGGTTCCGGCCCTGCAGTTCGACAACTGGCAGTGGCTGTCGCTCACTTTGGCCGCCCCCGTCGTCGTCTGGGGCGCCCTCCCCTTCCACAGGGTCGCGTTCACCAATGCCCGGCACGGCGCGGCGACCATGGACACCCTGGTGTCGATCGGCACGCTCGCCGCGTTCGGCTGGTCGCTGTGGGCGCTGTTCTTCGGGCATGCGGGCATGCCGGGCATGCGGCACGGCTTCGACCTCACCGTCTCCCGCGCTGACGGCTCCTCCGCCATCTACCTGGAGGCTGCGGCCGGCGTGACCGCGTTCATCCTCGCCGGGCGCTATCTGGAAGCGAAGTCCAAGCGCAAGGCAGGCGCGGCCCTGCGGGCGCTGCTGGAGCTCGGCGCCAAGGACGTCTCCGTGCTGCGCGGCGGCAACGAAATACGCATCCCCGTCGCCCAGTTGGCGGTCGGCGATCGGTTCGTCGTCCGGCCCGGAGAGAAGGTCGCCACCGACGGCACCGTCGTCGAGGGCACCTCGGCCGTGGACGTGTCCATGCTGACCGGCGAGTCCGTACCCGTCGACGTGACCGTCGGCGACGCGGTCACCGGCGCCACGGTCAACGCCGGCGGCCGGCTCGTCGTGGAGGCGACCCGCGTCGGCGCGGACACCCGGCTCGCACGGATGGCCAAGCTGGTCGAGGACGCACAGAACGGCAAAGCAGCCGTACAGCGGCTGGCCGACCGGATCTCGTCGGTCTTCGTGCCCGCAGTCATCCTCATCGCCCTCGGCACCCTGCTGACCTGGCTGTTCATCACCGGCGACGCGACCGCCGCGTTCACCGCAGCCGTCGCGGTGCTCATCATCGCCTGCCCGTGCGCGCTGGGTCTGGCCACGCCGACCGCGCTGATGGTCGGCACCGGGCGCGGCGCCCAGCTCGGCATCCTCATCAAGGGCCCGGAGGTCCTGGAGTCCACCCGGCGCGTCGACACCGTCGTCCTGGACAAGACCGGGACCGTGACGACCGGCCGGATGACCCTCCAGGACGTGTACGTCGCCAAAGGCATGACCGAGAGCGAACTGCTATGGGTGGTCGGCGCGTTGGAGCACGCCTCCGAGCACCCCATCGCGCAGGCGATCGCCGCCGGGGCGATCGAGCGGGTCGGGCACCTGCCGGTTCCCGAGAACTTCGAGAATGTCGCCGGTCTTGGCGTCCAGGGCATCGTCGACGGGCACGCGGTGCTCGTCGGACGCGAAAAGCTCCTGAAGGAGTGGGCCATCGAGCTGCCCCGCGAGCTGGCCGAAGCCAAGGCTGCCGCCGAGGCCGAGGGCCGTACGGCAGTCGCCGTCGCCTGGGACGGCCACGCACGTGGTGTGCTCACGGTCGCCGACGCGATCAAGGAGACCAGCGCCGAGGCGGTCGCCGAGCTGCGCCGGCTGGGCCTGCGGCCCGTCCTCCTGACCGGTGACAACCAACTCGTCGCCGAGTCCGTGGCCCGGGCCGTCGGCATCGACGAGGTGATCGCCGAGGTCCTGCCCCAGGACAAGGTGGACGTGGTCAAGCGACTGCAGGTCGAGGGCCGTACGGTCGCGATGGTCGGCGACGGCGTCAACGACGCGGCCGCCCTGGCCACCGCCGACCTGGGCCTGGCCATGGGCACCGGCACGGACGCGGCGATCGAGGCGGGCGACCTGACCCTCGTACGAGGCGACTTGCGCGTGGCCGCGGACGCGATCCGCCTGTCCCGCAAGACCCTGGCCACCATCAAGGGCAACCTGTTCTGGGCCTTCGGCTACAACGTCGCAGCCCTGCCCCTCGCCGCGGCCGGCATGCTCAACCCGATGATCGCGGGTGCCGCGATGGCCTTCTCCTCGGTCTTCGTCGTGACCAACAGCCTTCGGCTGCGGTCCTTCAAGTAACCACGAACGGCGATGAGGGAGGCACCCGCCAAGCCGGGTGCCTCCCATCGTCCGTCGAATCAACCACCCAGCGTGTTCAGAAAGCGCCACACCTCGGCGTCGGTCAGCGGCGAGGGGATCCAACTCGTCATCCTCGTCGGGGCTTGGTCAGTGGCCGAACGGCCCCATGTGCTCCTCAGGGATGGCACCGAGTACGCCCGGTCCCTTCGTATGGTGCGGCAGCATCGGGACCACCCCTCCTCTCCGATCCCGGCCTGCGCCAGCACTTCGTTCTTCGTGCTGTCCTCGATCTGCTCAACGAGCGCGCCGGTCACCTCGTTGGCCGTGCCGCCGAGGACTTGCTGGGTTCGCCGACGCGTCGCTGCAGGCCCTGACACGGATCTGGCCCGACACGCTGCGGCGTCGGCCCGGCCGGTCCTGATCGTACTCATCTGGCAAGGGGTTACCGGTCGCATCCACTAGATAGCTAAGGAACTTAGCAGTAATCTCTTGTGCGACAACTCGAAGCCAGGAGTCCCTGTTCGGGCGTCGACTCCCCCGGCGTTCAGCAGGAAGGCGGACCAGCGTTCCCGGTGTGAGGTGTTCGTGCTGTGTCGCAACCACAGCCGCGCAGAGATGCGCAACCGTTAAAGGGGATAGTGCGGGTCCTGTAGGAGTCAGGGCCCGCACGCCACCAGCAGGGGAAGCAGTGGAGCCGCGACGCTCGCCGCCACGATGCCCAGCCAGGCCGCGCGGTGGGGACGTGGTTGCGGGGTGAGGACGCGCATGAGCCGGATGAGAACCCCCGATCCACCGGCACCCAGAGCCGCTTGCGGCGCCCTGCCGGCCGCGACCTCGCACATCGCAGTGGCCAGCACTTCGGGGGCGTAGAACCGCAGGGCGCGGTCGTCAGCGATCATCTCCAGCAGCAGGTTCGTCTGCTCCTTGCCATACCGGGCGAGCGGAAGTCCGCGGAAGGCTCGTGAGAACGCGTCGACGAGGATCTTCAGCAAGTGGTGCCTACCCGTGACATGGGCACGTTCGTGCTCCAGTACGGCCCGCAGCTGCTCCTCGGTCAGGGCGTCCAGCGCGCCACGGGTGACGACGATGTGGGAGCCGGGTCCCGACAGGCAGTAGATGGCCGGGGTGTCGTAATCGACGATCGTGGCGCCGTACTCGGGCGCAGGTTCGCCGACGAGCGTGAGCATGCCCAGCTGACGGCCGCGAGCACGTCGAGCCCGCCACGTGCAGCGGACCAGCCAGCCGACCGGCAGCAGGAGCACTGCGATGGGGGCAGCGATCACCAGCGCGTCACCGAAGGTGGGCGGCGCGTTGCCGTGCGACGCGTCGGCGGCCAGTCCGCACGCGGTGAGCAACCCGACCAGTCCGTCGTGCATGTGCTGCTCGGTCATCACCAGGTGGTGCACGGCGAGGGCGGTGGCGACGACGAACGTGACCATGAGGCCCTGCCACGCCAACACAGCGACGGCCGGCGCGCGGTGCGCCCACCGGGCGCGGGCCAGCAGGGGCGGCACCGCGGCACCCACCAGGACCGCGTACCCGGCCAGCCCCACTGCTGTGATCATGCGCTACTCCGCCTCTTCACGGCTCGGAGCGCCGAGCGTAGCGCGTCCGCTTCCTCGGTACTCATCTGTCCCACGAAACTGGCCAGCGCGCCCGCCGGGTCCGGGTTGTCGTCGAGAGCGTCCTGCATCAGCGTCGCCGTGTACTGCTGACGCGTACACGTGGGCGCGTAGGCCCAGGCCCGGCCCTCCTTGTGCCGCGTGAGCATGCCCTTGTGGTACAGGATGTCGGCGACGGTCTTGACCGTGCTGTAGGCGAGGCGACGCTGCTTGTTTATGTCCGTCAGCACATCGCGCGCGCTGGCCGGACGTCCCCAGGCCCACAGGCGGTACATGATCTCCGCCTCCAGCTCACCCAGCTGACGCACGACCGCTCCCTTCACCCCCGGGCCGCGACCCTCCAGGCACCAGTGCACTGTTATCGTAGGCTTCGGGGCTCGGACGACCTCCGAGGTCGTACGCGGAAGGCGTACTCGGCACCGGGCAGGCGTCGGCCATACGCAGGCGGCGTACGAGCGCGTGCACGAGCAGTGCCATCGAGGCGACCGCGAGGAAGGGCTGCGCCGGGGCCCAGTACAAGAGGGCACCACTGACCCCGATGGCCAGGACCACCAGCTTGTTGCAGATCGGACAACCCACGGCGAAGGCGGACAGCAGCCCGGCCACAACAGCGCGGCGCGAACACGGCCCGCTGTCTTTCACCGCGGAGGGCTGCCCGACGCAGGTCGCCACCAGCAGACCCATGAGCAGCGAGGACACCGCCCAGACCGGATAGTTCCACCACAGCACGGGGGTCATCCGGGCGTAGAAGGGCGTGGGCACGACTTCGGTCGGCACGCCGATCGCGACACCGGCGACGAGGGCCACGGCCACCGCCGCCGCCCACTGACGTGGCGTCCATGTACGCATACGCCCGCCTCTCCGCTATGGCGTGAATACCAAACAGCTTAGTAGTGCAGCGGACGAAAGGGGAACAGCGGACACTCGACCCGCCAGCAGGACACCCGCTTCCGCTTCGGTACTGTCGGGGGCTGGGACCCTCAGCAGCCGGACAGGAGACTCCGCGAACGTGAGCCGACGCGTACGAACAGGAGGTGCCCTCGGGCACCTGCTGCTCGTCGTCGTGCTCGCGGTCAGTGTCTTCGTCATGCACACCGTGGAACACCTTGCCGA
>NZ_JAYWVC010000273.1:0-9051 GCF_036281785.1 Streptomyces chiangmaiensis
TGTCTGGCCTGGGCGGTCCGATGCCCCACACGATCGCTCTGGTCGTGTGGGGGCGGTGCCGTCCGTCGCCGGACGCGGCACCCCTGACGGTCGGCCCGCACACAGCGGCACCGGCCGCCTGGACGCGCTCCATGCCCCCCGGCAAGGACCGCATGGGGACCACCGGCTGACCTGAGCGGCCAGGGCGAAGCCCGCGTCCCGCTCGGGCGACCCGGGCTCGGCACGCCGCTCCCGGGCCCCGGCTCGGCCCCGCCGCGCGGGGAACCCGCCCCGGCGATCGAGAGGGCCGGCGGCTCCCGCCGGCCCTCTCGATCGCCGGGGCGGGACCCTGCTTCCGGAGAGGCCGCCCCGTTCACAGATCTGACGGGCGAGCAGGCGGTTTCGCGGCGAAGCCTCGGTGCGGCCCCCTACAATCGGTGTGGCCCCGTAACAATCGGTGTGGCCCCGTACAAGTGGTGCATCCGCTGACACGGTCGTAGCGTCATCACAGAACCGAGCAGGCGCGGGCGCGAGAGTCCGAAGACAGGCGGCCGGGAGCGGCGATGCGGAGATACACAGTCACCACGGCGGTCACGCTCTGTGCCGTCGCATCGCTCGCGGCCGCCATGGGGCCCGCTTCCGCCTTCCCGGCGGCGGCACCACCGGCCGCGCACGCGGTGAAGCAGCAGCCTGTCCCGCCCGTGCTCGTGGACTGCTTGTGGAACCCGCAGGTACATCCCGGCGACTTCATGATCGCCTGCGGAGACGGCAACAGCCGCCTCGCCTCGCTGCGCTGGTCCCATTGGGGTCCGGACTCCGCGGAGGCCACGGGCACGAACCTGGTGAACGACTGCAAGCCCTACTGCGCGGCGGGCACATTCCACTCGTACGCGGTCACCGTGCGGCTCGACGAGCCGAAGCCCTGGGCGAAGAACCCGAAGATGCAGCACTTCACCCAGATGAGCCTCGTCTACACCGCCGACCGGCCGGAGGGGTTCCAGCGCACGGTGACCTACCCCCTGTGGAGCTGACCTGACCAAGCGCGTTCGTCGTCGCCGGACAGCGTGCCCGTCACCGGTCGCAAGCCCTCTGCCTGCGTTTCTCCGCGCGCAGGGGATTCTTCCCCGGGAGGAGCTCACCCGATCGGGTCAGCCGATGTCGCGGCGCCTCCCACGCCGTCCCTATGTTCGACAGTGGCGTGGTGCGGTCACGCTTCGGGAGTCACCCGGCGGACCACGCCCGCAGGAGGCAGTCATGCGTCTCATCGCGATGCCCGCTGTCGCGGTCGCGGCATGCACCGCACTGGGGCTGTCGGCGCCGGCTGCGACGGCGGCCGACGGCGACGACCTCGTCGCAGGCGTCAGCCCCACGACCGTCAGAGTCGGCCAGACCGTCCAGCTGACCTTGCGCAACTGCAGCGAACCCAGCGAGGGCGGGATCGCCGAGGGCTCGCTCGTCGGCGGTGAGACGACGGCAAGGTCCCCCATCGGTCTCACGCTCCTGGAGCCACGCGCCGACGGAACCCTCACCGGCACGGCCACGATCACGGCCGATGCCACCCCCGGAACCAAGCAGACCATCTACTTCGCCTGCGCCTCGAACACGGACGAGGTCGCGGAGGCCACCGTCACGATCGCTCGCTAGTGCGGCGACCGGGAAGGAAGGCCGTGGCCGGACAACCATGGGACGCAGCGCAGGCGCGAGCGACGCGCTTTCAGTGGGGTCACCTCTCACCGAGAGGTGACCCCACTGTTCGGGATTCACGGGACCCGGGCAGTCCACTTTGGGGAGGAGAATTTCGTGGCGGCCAGTTCCTCGGCACGCTCGAGTTCCTGCCGGGCGATCCGGCCGGTGGCCAGGCCGTAGCGGGCCCGGAAGGACCCGATCATGCGGTCGATGACGGCCTCGCGGGACAGACCGGTCTGCCGCCGCAGCGGGTCGACGCGCTTCTTGGCACTGCGGATGCCCTTGTCGGACAGCTTCTCCCGACCGATGCGGAGCACCTCGAGCATCTTGCCGGCGTCGATGTCGTACGACATGGTCACGTGGTGCAGGACCGCACCCGGACCGCCGTCGGGGCCGACCACACGCTTCTGCGCGGCTCCGGCGATCTTTCCGGCCTCGGTGGCGATGTCGTTGAGGGGCTGGTACCACGCCGTGATGCCCATGTCGCCCAGGGCACCCAGCACCCAGTCGTCGAGGTAGGCGTAGGAATCGGCGAACGACAGTCCGGACACGAGGGAGGCGGGCACGGAGAGCGAGTACGTGATGGTGTTTCCCGGTTCCACGAACATGGCCCCGCCGCCCGAGATGCGACGCACCACGGTGATCCCGTGGCGCTCGGCGGCTTCGTCGTCCACCTCGTTCCTCAACGACTGAAAACTGCCGATCACGACGGCAGGTCCGCCCCACTCCCAGACCCGGAGAGTCGGTGGTCGGCGCCCCGCGGCGACCTCCTCCGTCAGGACCTCGTCGAGCGCCATGTGCAGGGCCGGCGACTGGGGCTGCTCGTGGATGAGTTGCCAGTCGTAGTCGGTCCAGTCCGTCGCCTGGGCCAGAGCACGCCGGACTGCGATGGCGACGCCCTCCGCGGTCAGGCCGTACATGACGGTGCCCTCGGGAAGGCTCCTTTCGATCCGCAGGACGAGGTCGGCGGCCTCCGTGTCGACGGGGACCCCTTCGAGCGCCCGGTCGAGGGCGAGGAGTGCCTCGTCCGGTTCGAGGAAGAAGTCGCCGGCGACGCGGACGTTGCGCATGACGCCTCGGTGGTCGTCGAGATCGACCACGACCAGCTTGCCCCCGGGCACTTTGTACTCGCCGTGCATGATGATTCACCTTGATCATTCGTCCGATGCAGTCACGGTAACGCCGTCGTTGTGCCTGCTGTTCCACGTCGACGGCCCCGGCCGGTGGTGATACCGGCCGGGGCCGTTCAGCAGGGTGGTCAAGTTGGACGGCCGGATGCACGGCGGAGGCTCGTCGGGGCGTGGGCCGAGGCCGTCGCCGGCACGCGGAGGCGTCAGCCCTGGCGCGCCTTGAAGCGGGGGTTCTTCTTGTTGACGACGAACGTCACACCCCGGCGGCGCACCACCTGGGCCCCCGGCTTGGACTTCAGCGAGCGCAGAGAGTTGCGCACCTTCATGACTGTCTTCTCCTCTTGCTCGGATACGGGAGCGCGGTCAGCCACGGACCGTTGGCGTGCGGCCGTAGCGCCGCTCGAAGCGCTCGACCCGGCCCGCGGTGTCCACGACCCTCGAGGTGCCGGTGTAGAACGGGTGGCTGGCCGACGAGATCTCGACGTCGATCACCGGATAGCTGTTGCCGTCCTCCCACTCGATCGTGCGGGTCGAGTGCGCGGTCGAACGGGTCAGAAACGCGAAGTCAGCGGCGCGGTCGCGGAAGACGACCGGGCGGGAGACGGGGTGGATGCCGTGCCTCATGGGATGTCCCTCCTCATGGCCTCCGCCGCACGGCGGAGGCGTGGTTCAGCGTTCCTCGCGGAAGAGAACGTGCTCCCCCGCCACCGGGTCGTACTTGCGCAGGACGAGCCGGTCAGGGTCGTTGAGACGGTTCTTGCGCGTCACATAGGTGACGCCGGTCCCGGCCGTCGACTTCAGCTTGACGACGGGACGCATGGTGCTGCGTGCCATGAGGTACTCCTTCCGCCGACACTCCACGGGCTTGACCCGCTCATGCCATTCGCTTGCTGCAACAACGGTTTCCGTCGTCGCATTCCCGGGGCGTCACCCGGACATCGCGTCCGGACTCGTCCGGACGCGTCCGGTGCGCCGCGTCTCATTGCCCCGGCCGGAGACCGGCCGGGGCAATGAGACGAAGCTCGTGGTCGTGAAGGGCGGTCGCCTCTCGGCGAAAGGCTCCATGAGGCTTCAGCCGAACGATCGTCCTCATGGGCGAAAGGTGAGGCCCGGGGACACGGTTCCCTTCATCACCACGCGTTGTCCAACCGGACGGGCCCCGCAGACATTCCCCCTGCCAAGTCACAGGAGTCTCACGAGGGTGGCGGGGGCAACTGGAGGTGGCGCAGGTCGTCGGGCACCGGACTGGAGGGCCGGAACATCGGCGCCGCCTCACCGTCCGCAGCCGTCGCAGGGGCGTCCGTGAGCCTCATCCGCTCCCGCAGTCGCCCGTAGAAGTTGGCAGGGGCCAGCCTGACCAGGCGCAGGGGGCGCGGGGACGCGATCACACCGATCCAGTCGCCGGGCTCGAGGATGGCGCGCGGCTGCCCGTCGACGCTGACCGCGGCGCGCCCCGAGTGGGGCAGCACGCGCAGGGCGACCGGCTCGTCCGCGTTGGCGATGACCGTACGGTTGAAGGTCATGTGCGGGGCGACGGGAGTGAAGATCACGGCCCGCATCCGGGGAGAGAGCACCGGCCCGCCCGCGGCGAAACTGTAGGCCGTCGAGCCGGTCGGGGTCGCGAGGATGACACCGTCGGCCGAGTACGAGGCGAGCAGTCGGCCGGCGATGTAGACGCCCACACTCACCTGATGGTCCCGCGCCAGCTTCTCCACGACGATGTCGTTCAGCGCGGTGACGTCCAGCGCGATCCCCCACGGGTCTCCCTCTTCCGGATCGGTCTCCGGCTGCGGGGCAGGCAGCGCCGGGCCACGGCCGTAGCAGAGAACCTCCTCCTCGGGGGCGGGCACCTCGAGCAGCCTGGACGCCCGCATCGTGAGCGTCATGCGCTCCTCGCACTCGGACTTTTCTGTGTGCACGGCGTCCAGCGCCTGCTCCACCTCGGCGACCGGGGTCTCGGTCAGAAAGCCCACCTTGCCCACATCCACGCCCAGCACCCTGATGTCCCTCTGGGCGGCGATCCGTGCTCCGCGCAGGAACGTGCCGTCCCCGCCGAGGGTCACGATGAGATCGGGGCTGCCCGCGGCCTGCACCTCCTCGCGAGCGCTGTGCCGGCTCCCCTGGCCCTGCCACACATCGATGTCGACGCAGCCGATACCGTGCCGTGCGCACCACGCGCGCACGATCTGTGCTCCGGACACCGCCTCCCGGCGGCCTCCGTGCACGACGAGTCCCACCCGGCTGATCGGCATGTCCGTCTCCCAGCCCGCCGTCGCATCTGTAGGCCTGTAAGCCATCGTCACAGTTTCTGCAGGTGACTGCCATGGGATCGGCCCCTGTGGCGTCCGGCGGGTGCGGAACGGCGCCGCGGTGATCGGGTCGGCCGGGCCCTGGGCGAAAGGTGTTGGCCGGGGCCCCCTCCGGCGCACGGACGGCCGGCGAGGTCCTGGCCCGCGCCTGACCGGCGCGGTCGAAAAGCGACTGCAGGCGGCTCCGCGACTGGATACGACTTGCCGCTGGATCCCGGCCTTCAGGGCCTCGCCGGGCAGAACGTACCCCGCGTCCGAGCGGCCGCGGATCTGGCCGACGTCCCGCCCTCGGAGCCTGTGACCTTCAGCGATAGGTGGCCAGAGGCGTCGGAAAGTCTGCTGGGGAGCGGCGAGTGCTCAACGGTGGTTGGCCATTTTTCTCAGAGATAGTTGGCCACTGCGGTCTCGACTTCGTCGCGGAGGTGGGGTGAGGCGTGCTGCCTGAGGTGCGTCCAGGTCCCTCCCCATTGCTTTGATCCTTTTGCCGGAGCCGAGGGCAGCATGGTGTGGAGGGCGTCCTGACGGGCGGTTGTGTTCATGGTGAGGAGGGTGTCGGCTCCCGCAAGCAGGGTGGCGCTGGCGACGGCCGAGGGGGGCGGTGCGTCCCATCTCACCCTTTCGACGTGGTCCCCTCTCGTTCCTTGCCGCTGTCGTAGTTGATCAACGTGTAGGTCGAGTGCGTCCGGTAGGTCGGCGGGGGTGAGGTCCTTTCCGAGCGGCCAGGTGGCCTGGAGGACGGTCGCCATGACGCGGAGATCGCTGAAGTAGCGGCTGGCCTGGGTGGGATCAGCGCAAGGGGAGAGCAGGTCGTTGATCTGGCTCTGCAGGCGCCTGAGCGGGGTGGTGACCCCGGGTTGGGGAGGGTTCTCTTCGACGTCGATGCGAGTGCCGCAGAGCAGTCGATCCGAGGTGATCTCTGGTCTTTGGTTGCGGCATTGAGCTGGGTGCAGGCCGCTGTGAGCGGGCATGGGCAGGAATCTGCTGCCGGCGCGCTCGGAAGAGTGGACAGGTCGTTGGCAGCCCGGACAGGTGTCCTGCAGGAACTTTCCGTGCTCCAGGCAGAGGAAGCTGATCGGGAGGAGCCATCGAATCTTCCAGGGGCCGCCGTGTCGCTGCTGGATCGCTGAACCGTTGCCGGCGAGGCAGTGCGGGCAGTAGCGCGTGAACTTGGTGAACACCCAGGCGTCGTAAAGGTAGTTGCGCCTCGTGCGCGCGTGGATAGATGCGGTGATCGGCGGATATCGGTCAGCGTCCGGCGCGAATGTGAGACGGCTGGCTTCCTCGGTGGTCAGCCGCATGGCGTGGGCGAACGTGTTGAGGTGTTCGCCGAGGTCCAGGAGGTACTGGCCCCCGGTGTAGGGCCTTCTGCTGGTCAGGATGCCGCCCCGTGCGGTCTCCTTGCCGCTGTCCATCGCTTCCTGGCAGCCGTCCTCGACGAGCCGTTCCAAGAGGCCCACGACGCCGTCGGTGCGGCGCATGAGGTACTCGGGCATGGTGCCGGAGGTGAGCATGCCCGGTTCTGCCTTCAGCAGCCGCAGGCTGTCCTCCAGGCCGGCCAGGTGGTCGTGGAAGGCTGCGATCTGGTCGGGGGTGGTGTAGCGGAAGCGGTCGAGTTCGACCAGGTCGAAGCGGCGTTCTGTCTGTGTCGCCTCCAGGCCGTGGACGCGCGTGTGCGGGGAGGGCGGCATCACCCACTGGCGAGTGGTGGCGTCCCAGTGTCCTTGCCGCAGGAGTCCCGAGCCGAGGATGTCGACGCCGACCAGGACGAGTGTGACGTTCATGCTCATCAGGACGCGGATCAGGTCCAGGGTGTCCTGGTCGTCTGCCCGGTGCATGCGCAGGCGGGTGATGTCGTCGAGGATCAGCGCCTGGGTGCCGTGGTCGTCCAGCGAGTCGGCGACTTGCCGGATCAGCTGGGGCAGGGTGAGCCGTCGGTTCTCGGCGCCGAAGAAGTTGAGGATCGCCTGGCAGGTGCCTTTCGGTTTGGCGGTGACGGGTGTTTGGACGTAGGCGACGGGTGCGCGCAGGTCCCGGACGCCGTCCACGGTGTTCGGGTTGAGGTGATCATGCAGGGCCAGCCAGGCGTCCTCGAAGGCAGCGGCGACCTCGCAGACCGTTTCCGTCTTGCCCTGGTAACCCCAGCCCGTGACCATCGCTCCGGCCCGCGTGGACGGCCGTGTCTTGAGCGCGTTGTTGCGCAGGCGGCGGTTGACCAGGCGCGACACCTTCAACGACATGGGCGTCTCCTGCAGCGGCAGGTGGACGTGGGTCGCGGTGCGGTGCAGGTCATAAAGCGACCGCTCGCGAGGCTGAGCGCCTTCCACTCGGCGAGGGTCAGCTTCGGGGCGGGAACGAACGAGCGGCGGGAGGTGCGCCAGTTCTGCCAGCCCGTATAGGTGTCGCGACGTGGAGCCTGCCGTAGCAGCGCCTCGGCAAGATCGCTTTCCGGGATGGTGTGGCTCACCTGCGCTCCTCGGATCGGGCAACGGCCTCGGGTTCGTCCTCGTCCAATGGCAGCAGGAACAGCGTCCGGCGCCGCAGCACCTCGCCGAGCCGCGGCGGAGGAGCGGGCCGCCGCCCCGCGGTCGCTGCCTCACGCCTGCGGTGCCGGTCCGCATCGACGCGGTCCTGGACGGTGCGAGCCTGTTCGGGCCAGGCCAACACCTCCGCGTCACGACCCCGGCCGGAGGCCGCAGCCGGCGCCCGGTCGGCTGCGGCCGCCTCGGTCTGCGCGTGCTGCCGGGACCGCCTGCTGCGTTCACGCTTGGTCATCTGGGTCGGCCACAGGGCGACCGGGATGGCGGAGCCGAGCAACTCCAGCAGAACCGGGAGAAGTTCGGCATCGGAGCGGGGAGCAAGGCCCCGTCTGCGCGCCTCGGCGAGCAGCGCCTCGGCGGCCCGGTCGGAGAACGCCGGGATCTCCCCTTCGGGCGGCACCCCGCTCCAGCGCAGCACGTGCCAGCGGTCGGGCTCCATATCGTCCTGGAAGAACACGGTGCGGCGATCCCGGCGATCGGAGCGGATGACCCACTTGCCCTCGTGCCGGCCGCCCCGGGTGGAGGGCACGTGGAAACGCGGGTCGTCCAGGACGACGGCGTGATACCAAAGTCCGCCGATCTTCACCCCGCGCCGGGGATGGATCCTGACGTAGTGAGCCTTCAAGAGGCCGTAGTAGAGCTCCGGCCTGGGAATCTGCAGGGCGAAACCGCCCTGCTGCATCGCCGCAGCGAACAGCGAGTTGGGACTGTGGTCCTCGCCCGGACCCCAGGCCGGGGCGTACTCCCCCAGGATCCGGTTCTGCCAGATCTTCACCACCCAGGTCGCGATCAGGTGTTCCATCTGGGACATCGTCAACGCCGCATCGGCTTCCGGATCAGCCCCGCGGTCGGCGACGTCCGCCCCGGTGAAACCCAACAGGTGCTCCAGCAGCAGACTGTTGATCGCGGAAAAGGCCCGCTCGACGGCGAACTTGTCGGTAGGCCGCAGAGTGCGGGCAGCAAGGATGTTGCAGCCCAACGTCCGTTCCGCTTCCACCACGTGGTGGTTCTTGTAGGGGCTGCCGTGATCGGTGGTCACCGTCTCCGGGGCGAAGAACGGCAGGGCCGCAACCCGGTGCCCGGCGAACTGGGCAACCAGCGCGGCCGGGACGCCGGGATAGGGCCATTCCATGTCTCCATCCCAGCCCTCGCGCATCGGCAGAGGCAGCATCACATCCCGCAGCAGCATCGCGATGTCCACCGACGTGTCCGACACCAGAGTCAGCCGGAAGGCCACGATCGAGTGCGTGAACAGGTCCAGGGCGATCGTGAGCATCACCGACACCGGATCACCGAAGACGGATTCGCGTACCTTCACCGGCAACGGTGTCGTGTCCAGAGCGACCACCTGCCCGGGCGATGCACCACCACCCGCTGGGAAGCGTCCCGGGAGGCATCGGCGGAACGGGC
>NZ_JAYWVC010000274.1:0-9005 GCF_036281785.1 Streptomyces chiangmaiensis
CAGACCCTATTGGCGTCCCTCTCTGCGGTGATCTTCCCCGAGATTCACCGTTCATGCTGGTCAGCGAGAGGCGGCCTTCCGTCCCCGTCCGATCCTTCCTTGCCTTTACACGGCCTTCCGTTCCCATGACGTTCCCATGAGGGCCCGCACGAGCCCGTGGGAACGAGGGTGGGAGAGTCGGCCGAGACCAGCTGCGGTCGTCGAAGAGGTGAGCACCGCAGACCCTTTGGGGGCGACGAAGGCCCCGTCCCATCAGGGGGGTCGGGGCCCTCGGCCGTCTACGCGGGCCCGTACAGGCCGCTGAGCACACGCTACCGCTCGTTGAAGGAACCGGGCAGTGCGTACGACGACGATCTATGCGGCAAGGATCCACAGCCCGCCCATATGGACGGCTATGTGCGCACCGGGGGAGACGATGGCGGCGTCCATATCAACTGCGGTATCCCCAACCACTCCTTCTACCTATTGGCTACCACCCTGGGCGGTTACGCCTAGGGACGTGCCGGGCGCATCTGGTGGGAGGCACTCATGGGCGAGGAAGGGTGCGAGGATCTCAGACGGATTAGAGGCTGCACAGGGCAACTCGATCTACGTCCGTCGTCCCAAGCGTCACAATGCGGCGGTCTCGTTCTGTCCTCCGGCTGACGAAACACGAACAGATTTCAACTGCCCTCTTGGATGGTCTCGGTGGTGTCCGTGGAGGGTGGCGTTTCGTTCTTGGCCAGCGCAGCGGCGCCTCGTGCCGCTGCTGCCGTGCCCAGGTGTGATCCGACGATGTCGATTCCCCGGAGGAGCGGGAGCGTGGAGGCGCGGGCGGTGTTGCGCAGTGGGTCCCAGAATATGGAGCCGGAGGAGGCCATGCCTCCGGCAACCACGACGAGGGCCGGGTCGAGCACGCTGACCAGGCCGCCGATGGCCTCGCCGAGAGCATGAGCGGCATTGGTGACCACTTGCCGGGCGATGGGGTCGCCTTTGGTGGCGAGAACGACAATCTCGGAGGTGTCGGGGCCTCTGTCGAGTGTTCCCGTACGGGTGCCCGGCCCGGTGTGGGTTGCCTCGGCATAGGCCCTTCGGATTGCGGTACCGCTGGCGATGCTGTCCAGGTGGCCGACCGCGCCGCAACTGCAGGGCAGTCCCGCTGCTGCTGCCGAGGGTGCGTGGCCTATTTCTCCGCCGGATCCGTGTTGGCCGCGCACGATGTTGCCGTCGGTGATGACGGCGCCGCCGACGCCGGTGCCGACGGTGAGGAACAGCAGGTCGCGGTGGCCGCGGCCGGCGCCGAGGGCCAGTTCGCCGTAGGCGAGGACGTTGACGTCGTTGTCGAGGACGACTGGCAGGCCGAGGCGCTCGGAGACGATCTGCCGCAAGGGGGTTCCGGTCCAGCCGGGCAGAGCCTGGGAGGCGACGGCGATGGAGCCCTCTGGGTGGCTGACAATGCCGTGTGTTCCGATGCCTGCCCTGGCGACCGTGCAGCCGGCGGGCGCGAGTGCGCGGAGTTCGGACAGAGTGGCCACGAGCGCGTCGATTACGGCGACGGGCCCCTCCTGGGCGGGGGTTGGCACCCGCCGGTGGGCGAGCATCTCCCCGGCACCATCAGTGAGTACGGTGTCGATCTTGGTGCCGCCGATATCCGCGCCAAGGTACAGCGACGCGCTCACAGGGCTGCCCCGATGCGCTCGCCCGCTGCACGGGGCGGGAAGATCCGTGGCGTGAGGTCCGGGTCCGGCATGTCGTGGTCGAACGGATGCAGCGGTCGGGCGAGTTCATGATGGCCCAGCCGTAGCAGGTCCTGGTCGACGCCGCCGGGGGTCAACGCGATGATCCAGTCGAGGGCGAGGTTGTGAAGTTCGGGCTCCAGGTAACCGATCTTGACGATCACGATGTCGCTTTGGTGGGGGTCGAGGCCGAGCCGGGTGAAGTCGGCAATGTGATGGAACGGTCTGCGCCGGCTGGTCAGGACCACACTGACGGTACGTGCTGTGACGACGGCGGTGGGACCGCCATCCGGATCGTCGACGAGGAGGTCGACCCGCCCGGTCAGACGTGCTGGTAGCCCGGTCGGGCCCTCGAGCCAGCCCCCGACCATGAGGTCCACCGTGCTGCCCACGCCTGCCTGTGTACACCGGGTGACCGCGTGGGGGTCGAGGATTCCGGCGTAGATCGTGGACAGTTCGCGTTCGGCGATCCGGTCGTCCGCCAGGAGCAAGGTGAGCAGGTCCGCGGTGTCGCCTCCGCCACCGGCCGTGGGGTTGTCGCCGGAGTCGCTGATGACGAAGGGACGCCGGGTGCTTTCGACGGCGGCGGTGACCGCCTGCTGAGCAGTGCCGGTGGGCCCGACGAAGGTGAACGCGTCCCGGGCCTGCCAGTAGCGTTCGGCCAGTCGGCGCGCCTGGTCACGCAATACAGTCTCGTCGGTACCGGTAAGGACGACCGCCGCTGCGCTGCGAGGTTCGTCTGCCCAGGCGTAGCCGACCCAAAGAGCCGCGTCCAGGACACCCGGGAGCGCTTCGATGTCGGCGAGACTGCCGTAGATCCCGCGGGCGGGCTGCTGCTGGGTGCTGGTCTTCTCTCCGGGGAGGAGGACGGGGACGCGGACCCAGGCCATGGACGGCCGGATGCCCTGCCGCAGGCAGTGTACGAGGAGCCGGGCGGCACGGGCACGGGTGAGCCATTCGTCCTCGTGCGGGGCCAGACGGTGAGCGGTGATCAGGTCGAGCTGGGCGACGAGGGCGGCGGTGACGCTGCCGTGCAAGTCGGTCGGCGAGGCGATGAAGCAGTCAGGGCCGACGGCAGAGCGGACTGCGGCGGCGAGGTCGGCCTCGATGTCCTGGCGTCCGGCGACGTGCATGGCGCCGTGCAGGTCGAGCACCAGTCCGTCGAGCGGTCCGGCCTGCCTGAGCCGATTGGTCAGCTCGTCCTCGAGTCGCGCGTAGGTGGCTGGATCGACCGAGCCGCCGGGCACCGCGCGGGCGTGCACCAGGGGTACCCACTCGACTTCCTCCGCCCAGTCCTCCCGGCCGGGGCGGGTGAAGTCGAACAGGTTCAGCAGTTCCGCACCGCGTCGGATGGTGAAGTCGTCGTAGCTGGTGGAGTGGGGGGTGAAGGTACTGCACTCGATGTGCACGCCGCCGATGCCTATGCGAAGACGCTTGCCGGTCCGGTCACCGGTTCCGCTCATCGGGTCGTCTCCTCTGTACTGGGGTGGGACAAGATCTGCTGCAGGGCGAGCAGGCCGGCGCCGATGACTCCGGCGTTGGGTCCGGTGGAGGCCGCCTCGATCTCCAACGACTGCGTCGCCAGCGGCAGGCAGCGTTCATAGATGACGCCTCGCAGTCCAGCCAACAGCGGGGGAGCGCCGGCGAGGGCTCCGCCGACGACGAGCAGGGAGGGGTTGAAGAAGTTCACCACGGTGGCCATGACCTCGCCAAGGCTGCGGCTGGCCTCCCGGACCATGCCGGTCGCCAACGGATGGCCTTCCTGGACGAGCCGGAGGATGTCGGAGGGGTGGTGGACCTCTACGCCCCGGGCCTGCAGGGCCTGCGCGATGGCGGCGCCACTGGCAACCGTCTCCAGACATCCGGTGTTGCCGCAGGCGCAGGGCGTATCGCCGGCGGCCGGGACCCGGACGTGGCTGATGTCGCCGGCCGCGCCCATCGCCCCGTGGTGTAGGCGGCCGGCGGAGATGACACCGCAGCCGATGCCGGTGCCCATCTTCACCACTAGCAGGTGGTCGACGTCCGGGTGTGCGCTGAGGTGCTCGCCGACAGCCATGAGGTTGGCGTCGTTCTCCACCACGACCGGCATCTCCAAACGTTCGGAGAGCGTCTCCCGGATGGCGGCGCCATGCCATCCCGGCATCCGGGAGGGCAGGACCACGCTACCCCCGCGGTTCTCCACCGGGCCGGGCAAACCGACGCCGAGCGCACGGATGGGCACCCCCGCCAGATCGGGGGAATCCATGAGCTCGCGGCAGCGTTCGATCAGCCAGTCAACGGTGCGTTTCGGGCCCTGGGCGAGGTCCCAGGGCAATTCGGTGACGGCCTGAGGCCGGCCGGCGACGTCGATCGTGGCGATCCGTGCATGGCTGGCGCCGAAGTCGACCGCAAGCAGCAGCCCTCCGCCGTCGCGGATCTTCAGCAGCTTGGGACGCCGTCCCCCCTGAGACACAGCGTTCCCGGACTCCACCAGATACCGGTGCTCGAGCAGGTACTCCACCCGAGCGGACACGGTCGAGGGCGCCAGCTTCACCAAACGGACCAGGGAGGAGCGGGAGTTCGCGCCGCCCGTCGCCACCAGACGCAGAAGGTGGGCAGGCGAACCCCACTCCGGCACGTGATCCCTTTGATAGTCCATTGAACATGGATACCACATGGATTTTCCAGAAGTAACTCCTTGACTTAGTTCGATGGTTGGACGTTTGATTCCTCCAATCCGTACGAACGACAGGAGCCTTCCGATGGCCACTGGATCAACGATCGGTGAGGACGCGGACCAGCCCATGGTCCGCATCCGGGGGCTGCGGAAGTCCTACGGCGAGCACGTCGTCCTGCAGGACATCGACATGGACATCGCGCGCGGGGAGGTCGTCGTTGTGGCCGGCCCCTCCGGCTCCGGCAAGTCGACCCTCTGCCGCTGCATCAACCGGCTCGAAGTCGCCGACGCCGGGGACATCACGGTCGCGGGCCGGCCCGTGCCGCTGGAGGGACGTGAACTGGCCCGGCTGCGAGCCGAGGTGGGCATGGTCTTCCAGCAGTTCAACCTGTTCGCCCACAAGACCGTCCTGCAGAACGTGTCCCTGGCCCCGGTCAAGGTCCTAGGGCGCCCAGCCGAACAGGCCCGTGAGCGGGCCATGGAACTACTGGACCGCGTCGGGGTCGCGGCGCACGCCGCCAAGTTCCCGGCGCAGCTGTCCGGCGGGCAACAACAGCGGGTCGCCATCGCCCGGGCCCTCGCGATGGACCCCAAGGTCATGCTGTTCGACGAGCCGACATCCGCCCTGGACCCGGAGATGGTCAACGAGGTACTCGAGGTCATGAAGGCTCTCGCCGCCGACGGTATGACCATGGTGGCCGTCACTCACGAAATGGGATTCGCCCGCTCCGCCGCCGACCGCGTCGTCTTCATGGACGCAGGACGCATCGTGGAGGAGGCGGCACCCGAAGAGTTCTTCTCGGCGCCACGCAGTCGCCGAGCCCAGGAGTTCCTGTCCAAGGTCCTCACCCACGGCTGACGCCGTCCACGCCCCCCGGCGTCACCACAGGACACCCTTGCGTCGCCGCCTCGCCCGCCCCCAGCAGACGACGCTGACGGAAAATCAGTTAAAACCTGTAAATAGTACTCATCTCACGAAAGTAGACCGATGAGATCCACAACTGTCGTGCGAACGTCGCGCCGTACTTTCCTCGCTGTCGCCTCCGCGTCGATCCTGGCGCTCGGCCTGAGCGCCTGCGGAGGCGGCGGATCGGCTCTCCCCGGCGGCCCGGGCAGCCAGTCCGCCAGCTCATCCGACTCCACCGCATCCTTCCTCAAGGGAGCCCCGGTGGCCGCCGAGGCGACGATGGCCGACGGCACGACCATGGCGAAGATCCGTAAGCGCGGTTACCTCATCGTCGGAGGTTCCTCCGACGCCCCGCTGCTGTCGCAGAAGAACCCCGTCACCGGCAAGTACGAGGGCTTCGATGCTTACATGGGCCAACTCCTGGCCACCTACATCTTCGGCAAGCCCAACGTGCACATCCTCAGTTCCGCCACCCAGACGCGGGAAGCACTGCTCCAGAACCATACGGTCGACGTAGTGTTCCAGACCTACAGCATCACGCCAGAGCGCGCCAAGCAGGTGACCTTCGTCGGCCCCTACCTCTCCAGCGGCTTCGAGATCGCCACCCGCAAGGGCGACAACGTTTCATCCCTGGCGGAACTCGACGGAAAGACGGTCATAGCCGGTGCCAACACTCCGGCCATCGCCAAGATCAAGAAGGAAGCACCCAAGGCGAAGATCCTCACCTTCGACACCGACCCGGCCTGCATCCAAGCGCTGACCCAGGGCCGTGGCACCGCATACGTGCAGGACAGCATCACTCTGGCCGCCGACCTCAAGGACCACCCCGACTTCCAGATCAACGGCAAGCCATTCGACACCGGCCACATGGGCATCGGCGTGCCCAAGGACCAGAACGACATGGCCGGCTTCGTCAACACCTGGCTGACCACGGCGGTGAAGGACGGGAGCTGGACCAAAGTCTGGAACGCCAGCCTCGGCACCGCCCTCGGCGACACCACCGCCCCGGCCCCCGGCTCCGTCCCCGACGTCTACACCCCGAAGGCCTGACCCTCGGTGCCCGCCCTGACCGATCACCTGCCCCAACTGACCGACGGCCTGCTGAGCACCCTGCTGCTCATGGTGCTGTCCTTCTTCGGCGCGCTAATCCTCGGACTGCTGGTGGCAGCGGCCCGTGTCAGTCCGGTGGCGTCGTTGCGAGGCGCCGCCACCGCCTACGTGGAACTGTTCCAGAACATTCCATTGCTAGCGTGGCTGCTGCTCTTCGTCTTCGCCCTCCCCGAGGCCGGGATCATCTTCCCGCTGTTCACCACCGCGGTGATCGTATTGTCCCTGTACGAGGCCGCATACACAGCCGAGGCGATCCGAAGCGGAATCAACAGCGTCGGACTGGGACAGGCGGAAGCGGCACGGGCGCTCGGTCTGACCACGCTGCAGAACCTGCGGCACATCGTGCTGCCGCAGGCCCTGCGCGCCGTGGTTCAGCCCCTCACCAACGTCTTCATAGCACTGACCATGAACACCTCCCTCGCCGCCGCAGTGGGCGTGGTGGAGCTCACCCACGCCGCCAACGAGGTCAACCTCCAAGAAGCCCAGCCCATCGCCGTCTTCGTCGGTGCCGGAATCGCCTACATGGCACTGGCCCTCGTCATCGGGCTGACAGGCGGCTTCATCGAACGCAGGGTGGCGATCGTCCGATGACCTCAACACCAACCCTCCTCTTCGACACACCCGGCCCCCGCGCCAAACGCCGGGCACGCCTGTGGTCCCTCGCCACCGGCGTCGCCTTCCTGCTGGCCGCGGCCCTGGCCGTCCATCAGTTCTCCTCGCACGGGCAACTGGCCACCCACAAGTGGCAGCCGTTCGGCACCTGGCCGGTGTGGCGCTTCCTGCTCAACGGCGCCTGGTACAGCCTTCTAGCCGCCCTCGGATCCGCCGCCATCGCTGCACCGTTCGGACTCCTACTGGCTATCGGCCGGATGTCCTCACGCCGCCCCGTACGCTGGATCGCCGGCACCTACGTGGAGGTCATGCGGACCGTCCCCGTTCTGCTGCTGATCTACCTGACGCTTTTCGCCCTGCCGAAGTACGGTCTCAACCTCCCGCTGTACTGGAAGCTGGTCGCCCCGCTGGCACTGTCGGTCGCCGCGTCCACCGCCGAGATCTTCCGGGCCGGCCTCGTGTCCCTGGACCGCGGCCAGCGCGAGGCCGGAGCAGCCCTCGGCCTGTCGCGTTCCCAGACTCTGCGCATCATCCTGCTCCCGCAGGCGCTGCGCAGAGTCGTTCCGTCTTTGATCAGCCAGGCCGTCGGGCTGATCAAGGACACTTCGCTGGGCTACATCGTCAGCTATTACGAGCTGCTGTACAGCGGCCAGGTATACGCGACCTACAGTCACCTGCTCATCCAGACCTACATCGTTGTCGCCGCGCTCTACCTCCTGGTCAACGCCACTCTCTCCAAACTGGGACGCGTGATCCAACAACGTGACGGACGTCCCCGCCGCACCAGCGGCGCGGCGGCGACGCAGCCGGCCGAGAGCCCGCCGGACACGGTGCCGGCCGGGAATGACGGCGCACGCACCTGAGGAGACCGACAGTGACGACGACGAACACCAGTCACCGGATCCGGTACGAAGTGTGCGTCGACTCGGCGGCCGGGGCACGCGTCGCCCAGGACGCCGGAGCCCACCGGGTCGAACTGTGCAGCGCCCTTTTCGTGGGCGGCGTCACCCCCAGCGCCGGTCTGATCGAGGCCACGGTCGCAGCCGCACCCGCCATCGGCGTGCACGTACTGATCCGCCCCCGCGGAGGGGACTTCATCTACGACGACGATGAGATCCGGATCATGGTCCGAGACATCGAGACCGCCGCAGCACTCGGTGCCCATGGCACAGTCATCGGCGCGCTCACAGCGGAGGGCGACATCGACACGCCGACGGTCCGACGCATGCTGACCGCCGCCGGCGGCCTCTCCGTCACCTTTCACCGCGCTTTCGACATGGCGCGCGATCAGTTCGCCGCGCTGAAGGAGGTGGTGGCCCTAGGCGTCCACCGCGTTCTGACCTCCGGCGGGGAATCCACGGCATTGGAGGGAGCACCCCGACTGGCCGAGCTGATACGCGCGGCCGACAACCGAGTTGTCATCATGCCCGGAGGGGGGATCAACGCCCGTAACACCCAGCGCATCCTGCGGATCACCGGTGCACAGGAACTTCACTTCAGCGCCGGCACAACGGTCGACAGCCCGGCTCTCCACCGCAACCCCCGGCCGGCCATGGGCGGTTCACTGCGCAACGATGAGTACCGGCGCCGGGTGACCGACCGCTCCGCTGTGGACGGCATTCTCGCGGCAGCAAGAGCGGCAAGAGAACTCGAATGACACGTGGGCCGCCGCGGCCGAACCCGGGCCAGCAGAGGAGGCTGATCGGGCTGTCGTGCGCAGAGCCAGGTGTACAGGGTTGACCGCCCAGGTCTGTCAATCGAACCGCTCTGTTCTCCGCGTAGTTAAGAGGTTGCGCGGATAGGCGCGACGGGGAACCTCGGTGGCAGAACGGGAACAGGCCATAGTGATCATGGAGTTGCGACGCTCTGTGACCCCTGAGGAGACCTGTGCCCGCGCTTCCATCATGGCTGACAGAACCGCTCTGGGACCAATTCATAGCCCTGCTTCCCGGGCGGCCGGAGTTCCACCCGGACCATCCACTCGGCTGCCACCGTCGGCGTATCA
>NZ_JAYWVC010000275.1:0-8958 GCF_036281785.1 Streptomyces chiangmaiensis
CACCGGACCTGCCACTGCCAGGACGCCGTCCTCGTGGAGGGGGTCGAGCACTTCCGCGACTCGGGGGTGGCGCCAGCGCTGAAGGGCTGAGTTGTCGATCAGGAAGCGCTCGCTCACGCAGCGCCCCGGCCGTGATCCTGCGCCCGGCTGTCGTAGGTGAGGTCTAGCTCGCCGGACTTGATCGCGTCGATGCCCTCCTGCCGCAGCCGGCGCTTGACGGCCTCCTCCATGGCCATCCGAACGGCCTTGGCCTTGGTCTTGACCCCGTACAGGCGCATGGCGTGCTCGACCATCTCGTCATCAAGGTCGATCATGGTACGTGACATCGAGACTCCTCCCGCCGACCATCAGCTGCCAAAATGATACCGCATAACCGATGCAAAGTGGTGTCGTTTGGTGCCTGAAGAGGTGATGAGGTTCTCGCCCTCCCCGGCCTGGGCGAGTCGATCCACGGCCTGGTGGCACGGCACGAGCCAGACCTCAGTCCGAGGCAGCCGAGGGTGTGGCCTTGCTGCCCGAGCAGCGCCGGGATCGCGCGACGCCGGCACAGGGTGTGGGTGCCACGGCCTGCGCAGCCGCGGGGGTGCCGCTACGCCGACAAGATCCTCGTAGTCGCTGGTTCGAGGCGGAGCGCCGCGCGGTAGTCGTTGTCGCCTGCGAGGAGCCGGGCTGCCGGAGGGGAGACATAGTGAGCACGCACGTCGTACAGGACCTGGGCCAGCGGGGGTGACGCGGTGCGATAAGCGCTGGTCGCGCGGGCGCGAGCGCGGGCGCTGGTGCGGTGGGGTCGCTGGTGCGTGGGCTCACGGACTTAGGACTCAGATCAAAATGAGGGAATGACGGTTGGTCAGTTGCCGCTTGCTGTTGGCAGGTTCAAGACAAGAGAACACGTGACGGCAACAGCAACTGGTACTTCACACCGCCGGTGCACACCTGGACCATCGCGGACCCGGAGAACATCGTCGCCATCGCGGTGTTCTTCGCGGTCGCGGTCTCCGTTGCCTCGGTCGTGGACCTCGCCGCCCGGCGCACCCATCAGGCGGCCCGGCTGCGTGCGGAGTCGGAGATCCTTTCCTTCCTGGCGGGCAACGTGCTGCGTGGCGAGACCAGCCTGGAGGCGCTGCTGGAACGGGTCCGCGAGACCTTCGGAATGGAATCGGCGGCCCTGCTGGAACGGGCGAGCGACGTCGACCCGTGGACCTGCGCGGGCAGCGTCGGCTCCCGGCCCTGCCAAAGCCCGGAGGACGCGGACGTGGACGTGCCGGCCGGCGACCACATGGCCCTGGCCCTGTCCGGCCGGGTCCTGCCCGCCGAGGACCGTCGGGTTCTGGCCGCCTTCGCCGCCCAGGCCGCCGTGGTCCTGGACCGCCAGCGCCTGCAATCCGAGGCCGACCAGGCCAAGGAACTGGCCGAGGGCAACCGCATCCGCACCGCACTCCTCGCCGCCGTCAGCCACGACCTGCGCACTCCGTTGGCCGGCATCAAGGCGTCGGTGACCTCGCTGCGCTCGGATGACGTCGAGTGGTCCGAGGAGGACCAGGCGGAGCTCCTGGCAGCCATCGAAGAAGGCGCCGACCGCCTCGACCACCTGGTCGGCAACCTGCTGGACATGTCCCGCCTGCAGACCGGCACGCTCACCCCGCTCATCCGCGAGGTCGACCTGGACGAGGTCGTCCCGATGGCACTCGTCGGCATCCCCGACCCGGAGTCGGCCGTCGCCCTGGACATACCCGAAACCCTGCCGATGGTCGCCGTAGACAAGGGCCTGCTGGAGCGCTCCGTCGCCAACGTGGTCGAGAACGCGGTGAAGTACAGCCCCGACGGGGAGCCGGTCGTGGTGAAGGCCAGTGCGATCGCCGACCGTGTGGAGGTCCGGGTGGTGGACCGTGGGCCGGGCGTCCCCGACGAGGCCAAGGACCGCATCTTCGAACCCTTCCAGCGCTACGGCGACGCCCCGCGCGGCGCAGGCGTCGGGCTCGGCCTGGCGGTCGCGCGCGGCTTCGCCGAGGCCATGGGTGGCACCCTCACCGCCGAGGACACCCCAGGCGGTGGCCTCACCATGGTCCTCACCCTGCCGGTCACCGCCGGCTCAGCGCCCGCCGTGGCATCGGACCTGTCGGCGACGGCCGCGACGTAGTCAAGCGGGTCGCTTTCATTGCCGGGTTTCGGCAACCTGGGCGCCCTGAAGGTGCGCGTAAGCGTTCTGTCAAAGATGCATCAAGAGCAGGTAGGGTTCCCCCCGGTGTGCCGGGAAGCCTGGTCGGCGAAGTGAGGTGTGATCTCTTTTCCGATCGGGGGCGTTTCCGGTGGTCCTTGTTGCTGTCTTCGGGGTGGCGTTGCTGATCGCGGTGCTGCTGTCCGGGCTCGCCGCCCGCACCGTGCTGTCCACCTCCCTCCTCTTCCTCGTCGGCGGGGCGCTGGTCAGCGACGGCTTCCTCGGACTGATCCACATCACGCCGGACAGTGAGCTCGTGTCGGTGACGGCCGATCTGGCGCTGTTCGCGGTGCTGTTCACCGACGGCCAGCACGTGGCCTTCGCCAAGCTGCGCGCCAACTGGCTGGGCCCGGCAAGGGCGTTGGGCCTGGGCATGCCGCTGGCGTTCGTGTTCATGGCGCTTCTCACGCACTACCTGGTCGGTCTGGACTGGACGACCTCGTTCCTGGTGGGCGCGGTGCTGGCACCGACCGACCCGGTGTTCGCCTCGGCGATCGTGGGCCGCAAGGAGGTCCCGGCCAAGCTGCGTGAACTGCTCAACGTCGAGAGCGGCATCAACGACGGCCTGGCCCTGCCAGTGGTACTGCTCCTGATCGCAGCCGCGGGTCCCACCGCCGCCGGGCACGAGGTGTCGATCGGCCGGATCGCCCTGGAACTGTCCCTGGGCCTGGCCTTCGGCGTACTGCTCCCCCTGTTCGTCAACGGGCTGGTCCGCTTCCGGCTGCTGGGCGCCGAGCCCAAGCTGCAGCCCCTGCTGCCACTGGCGACCGGGATCATCCTGTACGGGCTGTGCCACCTCACCCACGCCAACCCCTACCTGGCGGCGTTCTCCGCAGGCGCCGTGCTCGCCGCCCTCTCGCCGGAGGCGAAGGAGGCGTTCGAGCCGCTGGGCGTGGCGCTGGCGGAGCTGGCGAAGTTCGCCGCGCTGCTGGTATTCGGCGCGCTGCTCACCTCGCAGCTGTTCGCGCACCTGTCGTGGCAGGGCTATGTGGCGGTGGTCCTGGCGATCGTGCTGATCCGCCCGGCGTCGCTGCTGATCTCGCTGGCCGGTACGCGGTTCGAGCGGCGGGAGAAGCTGACCGCGGCGTGGTTCGGCCCGAAGGGCTTCGCGTCGGTGGTCTATGGACTGCTGGTGCTGCAGTCCGGCATCCCGCAGGCCGAGCAGGCGTACACGCTGATCGCGGTGTGCATCGCCTTCTCGATCGTGGCGCACTCCAGCACCGACGTACCCATCGCCCGCCTGTTCGACGTCGAGGACCTGGTCGGCCTCCCCGACGACGAGGACGACCAAGAAGCCGTGCCGGCCGGACTGGAGAGAAAGACCGCCGTATGAGTGATTGGCACAGCTGGGCGGCCGTGGCCGTGTTCGTCGGCGCGTACGTACTGATCATCAGCGAACGCGTCCACCGCACGGCCGCGGCCCTCGGCGGCGCCGGGGCCATGCTTCTGATCAGCGCCACCGACGACAAGGCGGCGTTCTACTCCGAGCACACCGGCATCGACTGGAACGTCGTTTTCCTGCTTCTCGGGATGATGGCGATCGTCGGCGTGCTGCGGCAGACCGGCCTGTTCGAGTATCTGGCGATCTGGTCGGTCAAGCGGGCCCAGGGAAGACCGTTCCGGGTGATGGCGATGCTCGTCGTCATCACCGCGATCGCGTCAGCACTGTTGGACAATGTCACTACGGTGCTGCTGATCGCCCCGGTCACCCTGCTGGTGTGCGAGCGGCTCGGCCTGGCCGCCGCGCCGTTCCTGATCGCCGAGGTGTTTGCCTCCAACGTCGGTGGCACCGCCACCCTGGTCGGTGACCCGCCCAACATCATCATCGCCAGCCGGGCCGGTCTGACCTTCAACGACTTCCTGGTCCACCTGGCCCCGGTGGCAGCCGTGCTGACGGTGGTGCTGCTGGTGCTGTGCCGGGTGATGTTCCGCAAGGCGTTCGTCTACGACGAGGAGCGCGCCGCGCAGGTCATGGCGCTGACCGAGCGCGAGGCCATCCGTGACCAGCGGCTTCTGTGGCAGGGCCTGGCGGTCCTGGCCCTCGTCGTCGCCGGGTTCGTGCTGCACCCGGTGCTGCACTACGAACCCAGTGTGGTGGCCCTGCTCGGCGCCGGTCTGCTCGTCGCCATTTCCCAGGTGGAGACCCGGCAGGTGTTGGGCGAGGTGGAGTGGCCGACCCTGGCCTTCTTCGCCGGCTTGTTCGTCATGGTCGGCGCGCTGATCGAGACCGGCGTCATCGGCGACCTCTCCCGCGCCCTGGCGGATGCCACCGGCGGCAACGAACTCGGCGCCACGCTCACCCTGCTGGGCGGCTCGGCGGTGCTGTCCGGGATCGTGGACAACATCCCGTACGTGGCCACCATGGCGCCCATCACCGCCGACCTGGTCAAGGACCTGGGCGGCGCGGCCGACGGCCACCACGTGCTGTGGTGGGCCCTGGCCCTCGGCGCCGACCTGGGCGGCAACGCCACCGCGATCGGCGCCAGCGCCAACGTCGTCGTGCTCGGTATCGCGGAACGCAATCGGCAGCCCATCGGCTTCTGGCAGTTCACCAAGTTCGGGCTCGTTGTCACCCTCGCCACCGTCGCGATCAGCGGGCTATACCTGTGGCTGCGGTATTTCGTGCTCGCCTGAGCCGGTGCCGACAGTGGCCGCGTGCGGGCGGGGAGCACACTGGAGGCGAGGGCCGTTCGTCGTATCCCGAGGGGGTGTCGGCGGTGGTGAAGGCACGTCGTACGGTGCGATGGTGGCGCTGGCGGCGCAACCCGCTCAGGCGGCGCAGTGACGTCGTCGAAGCCTGGGTCGTGCTCGTCGCGTGGCGCTCGCCGTGGCGGGCGCTGTGCTGGCGGGCCTGCTCGCTGCCGGCGCGGTCGAGCGGGGCCTGGACCGGGAGCGGGCCGAGCGGCAGCAGGTCCCGGCCGTCGTCACGAAGGACGCGGTGGACGCAACGCCCCCAACCCGGCAGGTGGGAACGCCGCAGGCATGGACCACCGTGCGCTGGAGGACATCGGACGGCTCGACCCACACGGACCGCACCCGAGTGCCACCCGGCACCCGGGCCGGCACCCGGATCACCGTCTGGACCGACCGGCACGGCAACCTGGCCTCCCAGCCGTTGGCTGCGGCGGACGCCGTCTTCCGCGCAACGGTGATAGGCGGGCTGGTGGCGATCGGCACGGGCTTGACGGTGTGGGGGAGTGGCCGGATCGTGTGCGGGTGCCTTCCTGTCCCGGTATCGCCTGCGGCAGTGGGACGAGGAGTGGGCACGCATCGACACGCGGTGGGGCGGGAAGACCGGCTGAACGGGAGACCGCGCGTCCGCAGCGGTCGGCCCGCGGCCGCAGGTACGGCCTGGCCACCTGCGGTGTCAGGAGTGCGTCAAGATCGTGCCCGGCGGAGTAGCCGGGCGAGGGCGACGGCGGGATTCTTGCCCTGTCGACACAATGCCGCGCCGACCGCTGTACGGGCGGCGCCCTTGTGGCAGAGGACCGCTCATCGCTCCCGTGAGGTGGTGGACCATGCGGATACCGCTGCGTGACCGGATCGCCCTGGCCCGCGCCGCTCGTCGTCGCGCTCGCCCTGGCGCCGTTCCGTACGCACGTGACGTCCGCGAACCTGGCGTTGATCCTGGTCGTGGTCGTCGTGGCGGTCGCCGCCCTGGGTAGCCGGACCGCCGGGGTACTGGCCGCGCTCTCGGCAGCGGCGTGGTTCGACTTCTTCCTCACCCGCCCCTACCAGCGCTTCACCATCTCCCACGGGGACGACATCACCACCACCACCCTCCTGCTGCTGGCTGTGGGCGTGGCCGTCTCCCAACTCGCCGCCCACGCCCGCACGCTGAAGCTGGTCACTGTCACCGACGCGGCCCACCTGGCACGGATCCACGAGACAGCGAGCCTGGTCCAGGCCGGTGGCTCGCCGTACGCCGTGGTCGACCAGGTGCGCGCCCAGCTCGTCGAGATCCTCGGGCTGCGCGCCTGCCGCTTCGAACACGGAACACTGCTCGGCCGCCACCCACGCCTGGAGCAGGACGGCTCGGTCACCGTCGGCCGGGCCCACTGGAACCTGGACAAGGACGGCTGGCCCCGCGAGGAGATCGAACTACGCGCATCGGTGGGCGGCCGCTACCTGGGGCGGTTCATGCTCCAGCCTGAACCTGGGGCCGTGGTGCCGCCCGTGCAGACACGCCTGGTCGCGGTGAGCCTGGCCGACCACGTCGGTGCGGCACTGGACACGACGGGACCGGTCCTCGACCGCTGACCCCACGGCGCCGGGCTGGGATCTACCCGCCGGTCAGGCGCTGGGGGTGCTCAACATGCCTGTCTTGCCCAGGAGTTCATGCAGAAGGTGCGAGGCGGTGATGACGCCGAGCAGATGCGTACCGGCCTTGTCCTTCATGGCCACCGCGACCAGCGGACTGCGCACCTGCGCCATCAACGCGGCGACCTCCAGCGCGGTGTCGTCCGGGGCGGCGATCGGCGGTGGGGCCGCTGTACGGGAGAGGCAGTCGCCCACCCGGCGGCCGGCCAGCGCCTGGCACAGCCGGTCGGCGTGCTGCTCGTCGACCACCGCGGCGAGCGTGGGGTCCTCGATGACGTAGGCCGGGACCAGCACCTTGATCATCTGGGAGGCGGGCAGGATGGCCTTCGGCTCGCCCCGCTCGTCCAGCACCAGCAGCCCGGGCAGCTTATGCTCGGCCATCAGCCGCGCCGCATCCAGAGCGTCGCTGTCGACGCTCACCGACTCGTATTCCACCGCCAGGTCACGTGCGCGCACGGTCGGCTCCTCATCTTCCCTGTACGTCCCAGGTCCCAGCGTCGTACGGATCCAACCCCGCGCGCCAGGTCATCGAACGGAAACATACGCAACCTATGCGGCATCCCCGCGCAGTGCGGCCAGGGCCTGCTCGACCAGCGTGACGATCTCGTCAGGCGCCTCGTCCAGGAGCAGATGCCCCGAGCCCTCCAGGACGTGCAGCCGGGCGCCCAGGTGCCGCTGTGCAGCAGGCCCCACACGCCGCGGCGGCAGGAAGACGTCGTGCCGTCCCGTGGCCACCAGGCACGGCACAGCCCGCCGCTCGGCCAGTAGCCGCGGCGGCAGCGGGGGAGGGGCAAAACTGCTGTGACAGCAGCGGGCGGCCAGGGCCATCCACTCCGCGAGGACGTCCGGCACGCGCCCGCCCGGAGCCACCATGTGACCCAGCACCCGGGCGGCCCGCGGCACCGTCGGCCGGACCAGCCACGGCACGGTCGCGGCCACCACGGCCGGAGGGACCAGGAGCCGCACCAGGCCGGCGCTGGAGAGCACGACCCGCCCGACGATCCGCGGAGAGGCCGAGGCGAGAGTGATGGCGCCGCCGAGCGAGTGCCCCACGACCAGGGCCTTACCGGGCACCGCCTGTTCGAGTGCCTCGGTCAGCCACCGCCCGTACCACACCGACCGTCCGCGGCGCGGCCG
Organism: Streptomyces chiangmaiensis; assembly: GCF_036281785.1. Classification (NCBI taxonomy): domain Bacteria; kingdom Bacillati; phylum Actinomycetota; class Actinomycetes; order Kitasatosporales; family Streptomycetaceae; genus Streptomyces; species Streptomyces chiangmaiensis. The sequence continues at coordinate 7,673 of NZ_JAYWVC010000275.1, forward strand.
GGCATCCGCGCTCAGGCCGGGCTGCCCGGGCACGTCGAGCACCACCGTGGGCCACCGGGCGGCCAACGCCTCGGCAACATGCCGGTAGACGGCACCGTTCGTATTCGTCCCGGGGACCAGCACCACCGAGGGCGACGCGGCTGCCGGGTCCGGGCCAGCCGTGACGACGCTGGTGGTTCCGGCGCCTGTCGAGATCCCCCGCCGGTGGTGCGGCACGCCCGACTCACCGAACTGCTCGAGACACCATTCCCGCACTTGCTGACGGCACTTGGGGCCGCGATAGACGGAGGGCACGTCGGCAGAGTAGCCCTGCGGATCGGTTGCGGAACCGGGCGGACACAGGCGTCCCTGAGGGGGAGCCGTAACGCCGCAGCCCCGACAACAGGCGAAGGACCCCTGACGCGTCCTTAATGCTTCACTGACGACTTTCTAACGTATTCTCACGGCCGGAGCGCCGGGAAGTCTGGTCGGCGAAGTGTCCTGTCCTCAACAAGTCCGTCCGTCAAGGACGCCAGGAAGGTCTTCGCGTGACCGTCTCGAAGTCGGCCGCCACCATCGCGGCTGCCACACCGACCCCGACGTCGCCGACCTCGGCCGACTTGCCGAGGCCGCGCTTCACTCCGCCGAATCCGGAGCGGACATCTCCGGTGCCTGCGAGGCCCTACGAGCCCTCGGTGCCGCCGCCCTGAGCACCCATCAGCGCATCCGTGTTGCCGAACTCGCCGAGGGGGACCGGCGCATCGTCGGCTCAGGCGTCGCGAACAGCATCATCCGCGAGGACGAGCGGCTGCGCGCCATCCTGACCGCCATCTGATCCCGAGGCCAGGGCGGACGAATAGCCGATCGCCGCCCCGGCCCGCCTCGGGATAGCGTGCTGCCGGATGGATCTGAACGAAGCTACGGTTCAATCGGCCAGCGCATCTTGTAGCCGCAGCTGCCCTCGCGCGACCGTATCGTCAGTGGTCAACTCGCCCCTCGGACACAACCACTGACGATACGGTGACGAGGGTCTCGACCTTACGGTCGCGGTCCGCGTTGCGTGTTCGTAGCTGATGGTGATGCCCAGGGTCTCGTAGAGTGGGCCTTTCTTGTCCGTGTCGGCTGCTTGGATGCGTTCTGCAATATTTCCAAGACTCTCAGTCATCTCGCGGATCTGTTGCGCGTCGAGCGGGGATTCCTTCTTCCGGGTGACGGTGAGGAGTGTGTCCAGCTTCTTCCGCGCTGCTTCTTTGTCTCGCTGTGCCTCGTTGATCCACTGGGTGACGACGGCTGGGTCGGCTCCGGCG
>NZ_JAYWVC010000276.1:0-8900 GCF_036281785.1 Streptomyces chiangmaiensis
GAGGACACCACGGCGACGGGGCACCGGGCATCCCGCAGAAGCAGCGGCGCGACCGTCCCCGGCCCGCCCCTCAAACCCCGGCCCACGACCACCAGCCCGGCGCTCGCGGACCCCTGGAGCAGTGCCTGGGCCGGCGTGAACAGCCGGACATCGGCCAGCACGTGCAGCTCGGGGCACTTCTCCCGCCACGGCCGCAGCGCGTCGGCCAGCAACTGCACCTCCTGGTCCTCCCACGCGCCACGGTCCTCCTCCGGTACGCCGAAAGGCAGTTCTGCGGCGCACGGCGGAAGCTGCCAGGCGTGCACGGCGCGCAGCCGGACATCCCAGAGCCGGGCCGTCTCGCAGGCGAAGTCGACAGCCCCCGCGGCTGGTTCACGGGCGTTCAGTCCGAGCACGATCTCGGCGACGGGGTGCACTGCCTGACGAAGGTCCGGTTGCGGAGGGACGAGGACGACCGGGCACGCCGAGAACGCCGCGGTGTCCAGCCGCTGCACGCCGGCCACGACGAGCTTCGCCGCGTACGGCACCGCGCCGTGCACCTCCCGGAGCGGCAATCCGCGCAACGATGCCTCCTGTTCGGCCCAGCGGACGACGGCCCGGTCGTTCGCCGAGTCGTCGACGCAGGCGATGACGGCTTGCTCCATGACGTACTGCCTCCCTCTTCGCGGACGATCGGTCGCACGGCTTGCCCTCTCGAAGCCGGGGCGCCGCGCTCTTTCAACCGGTCCTGTGGCCCCACTGGGGACCCACCAGGTCCCACTCCCTGGCCCACGCGTCGGCACGCCGCTGGTCGAGACGCCACCGTGCGAAGGCCCCCACGGCCTGGACGGCTCCGATCAGGGCGAGCCCCGCGAAGGCGCCCAGGGCACCCGCCTCGATGCCGGCCTCGCTGGAACTCGTCGAGGCGGTGGCAAGCGTGCCGTGTCCGTCCTGCCGGACCACGACACCGCTCCCGGCCGTCAGGCCGGTGTCGACCGGGGTGAGGCCGGTGCGAGCGGAACCGTCGGGGGCTGTCCAGCGGACCTCTGCGAAGGCCTTGCCGCCCGGCGACCGGAGCGCCGGGGCGTGCTGTGCGACATCGGTGACGAGTACCGTGTGAACGGCGTGTCGCTCGGCCCGCTGTTGCGCGAGCCTGTCGTCGGCGGCATGTGCCGTCAGCAGACGGGCGGCGGTGCCGCCCGGCGCGGCAACCGTCCACGCGGCCGGCACGATCCAGGCCTCGACGACGTCTTCCCGGCGTCGCAGCGGATTGCTCCGCCAGCGCCAGAACGGCTTCCTGACCGGGCTGCGGCATGTCATGTCCGTGCACCTCCTCCAGCGGTCACACCTCGACGGTGGCAGTCCCCACAGCCCCCGGGGACGGGCCGACCAGGTGCACCTCAGGGCCGCTCGGCACCGATCCGCGACCGGCGGGAGGGCAGTTCAGCCCATCGCCGTGGGGAGGAAGCCGATGGCCGAGGCCGCGGTGAGCGACTCGGGCAGGCGAGGATGCAGCTCGAACACACCGCCCAGCCCGGCGGCTCGGAGGATCCGCGGGCTCGCGTACCCGCGCCCCGCGTCGTCCCGTGCCGTGTTCCGAACGGCCCTGTCCCTGAGGGCCGTTCGGCACACCTATGGGTACCCCCGGCTCCTGCCCCGAAGCCCGCGGAGCGACCAGCATCGAGGGTGAAACGCAAACCGGCCGAGTGCGCGCTGAAAGGAAGCAGGGCCATGACTCTCCAGCATCCTGTGGTCGTCGGAGTGGACGGTTCGCTGGTCTCCGTACGGGCGCTGGACCTGGCGGCGGACGAGGCGGCCCGCCGCGGAACCACGCTGCGCGTGGTGTACGCCGTGCCGGACCGCGACGAAGCCCCGCCGGTCCTGGCCTCCGCCGTGTCGCGAATCCACGTGCGGCACCCCGTCGTGCCCGTGGACACCACGGTCGTGGAAGGAGACGCCGTACAGGCGTTGAGCCGCGAGAGCGCGGACGCGGCCCTCACCGTAGTGGGCACCAGGGGACTCGGCGGGTTCGCCGGCCTGGTGTTCGGCGCGGTGAGCCCGCGGCTCGCCGCGCACACGCGAAGTCCGCTGCTCGTCGTACGTGGGGACCGACCCCACGACGACGACCGCCGTGACGTACTGCTCGGCCTGGAGGGCGAAACCGACACGGCGGCGGCCGGCTACGCCCTGGAGGAGGCCGAGCGGCGCGGCGCGCGACTGCGGGTCCTGCACTCCTGGGCGCACCGGCGCACCACCCCCGAACCGCCTTCGCCGATACCTGCGACGAGCCCGGGGCAGCGCCGTCAGGCTCTGGACGCCCGGGCGGAGGAGGCCGTCCCACGCTTCGCCATGGCGGGGTTACGGGAACGGCACCCGGGCGTGGAGATCGAGAGCCGAACGGTTCGCACCGCCCCTGCGCTCGCGCTGGTCGAGGCCAGTAGGGACGCCTCCGTCGTCGTCATCGGATCGCATCGGCCGGACGGCCGCCGCGGTGCCCGTCTCCGGCCGGTCGCCCACGCCCTCCTGCACCGATCGCACTGCCCCGTGCTCCTCGTCCCCACCGGATGACCGGTGCTCCACCGTCCTACGGCCGCCCCTGCCTGGCTCGGTCCTCTTGCGGGCGGCCGTCCGCGGTGAGCAGGAGACCGGTGACCAGGTCCGGGTGGATGCGGATCGCCCGGTCCATGGTCTCGTCCACCCAGGGGCGCAGCATGGCCTGGTAGCGGGCCAGTTCCACGGGGTCGGTCACGAGGTGGGCGTACCCCGTCACCACCACGCTCCAGCCCAGATGCGTGTCCGGGTCGATGCTGTCGGCCTCGTAGGCGACGACGACACCGAGACCGTCCGTCTGCCGGGTGTACGCACTCACTTGGGCGCCCTCGTGGGTGCGGACGACGATGTCGCCCCGGTCCAGGGCGTGGTTGACCGGGCGCACGGTCGGCAGAGCGTGCCGGGTGAAGACGATCCGCCCCAGGGACACGCTGCCCAGCAGGCGCAGTGCCTCGGCGGCGTCGAGCTCGACGCGGCGACGCGGTGGCGCGGTGACGGGCCGGTTGGTGTCGTCGTGGACCATGGCGGGCTTCCGTTGGTATGCGTTCGGGGGGACATTGCCTGGCTGTCGGTCGGCACATGGCCGGAGCGGTACCGCGGGGGATAGGTACCGCTCCGGCGTTCACTGTCTCCCGGGCCAGGGCCCTTTCCCAGGGCCGATGGTCCCCGGTGGGGGACCATGTGGCCTCAGATGTCGCCGGAGGCTTTCGCATCGTCGGCGCCACCGCCTCGCCACGGTGGCGGCGGGGCTTCCCTGCGCGCCGTGTCGGCGCGGTGCAGCGCCCGCTCCAGCTGGGAGCGCAACCGGTCCTGGAGCCGCTCCGCGAGCTGGTGGGGGCCGGCTTCTCTCGCGTGGACGACGATGAGGTGGCCGCCGACCCGGATCGGCCTCGGCGGAGTCGAAGACCGCCGCGCCGACCGCCGCGCCCGGGGAGGCCGGCAGGCCGTGGGCGAGCGGGCCGCCGATGGCGGCGGTGTCGAAGCGCGGGAACATCAGCCGGGCCAGACCTTCGCCGCTCACCCGGGCCAGCGCCTCCGCCCGCGTGATCTGCCCTTCCTCCACCAGTTCGGCGGCGATGGCGAACGCGGCCTCGGCTGTGCGCTTGCCTACCCGGGTCTGGAGCATCCACAGCGTGCCGCGCTCGATGGTGAACTCGATGTCGCACAGGTCCCGGTAGTGCCGCTCCAGGCTCCCCATGTGGTCGCGCAGCCGCCGGTACGACTCCGGGTCCAGGTGCTCAAGGTCGGCCAGGGGCACGGTGTTGCGGATGCCGGCGACGACGTCCTCGCCCTGCGCGTCGGGCAGATAGTCGCCGTACAGGCCGGGCCGGCCGGTCGCCGGGTCGCGGGTGAAGGCGACGCCGCTGCCGGAGTCGGCGCCGAGGTTGCCGTACACCATGCGCTGCACGGTGACGACGGTGCCGAGGTCGTCGGGGATGTGCTCGCGGCGGCGGTAGAACCGGGCGCGCTCGCCGTTCCAGGAGCGGAAGACGGCGAGGATCGCGAGGCGCAGTTGCTCGGCGGGGGACTGTGGGAAGTCGAGTCCGGTTTCGTCCCGGATCAGCCGCTTGTACGTCTCCACCAGCCGGCCGAGGTCGTTCGCGTCGAGATGGACGTCGTCCGGGGCGTCGCGCGCTTCCCTGAGCAGGGTGATGGCTTCTTCGAACAGGGCCGAGTCGACCCCCATCACCGTGCTGCCGAACATCTGGACGAGCCGGCGGTAGGAGTCCCAGGCGAAGCGTTCGCTGCCGGACGTCTTGGCGAGGCCCAGGACGGAGTCGTCGTTGAGGCCGATGTCCAGGACGGTCTCCATCATGCCGGGCATGGAGAAACGTGCCCCGGACCGGACGGACACCAGCAGTGGGTCGTCCGGCTGCCCCAGCCGGCGTCCGGCCGAGTCCTCCAGGGCGGACAGGTGCTGGGCGACCTCGGCCGACATGCCCTCCGGTTCGGCGCCGGTCGCGAGGAAGGCCCGGCAGGCCTCGGTGGTGACGGTGAAGCCCGGCGGGACCGGCAGGCCCATCCGGGTCATCTCGGCCAGGTTCGCGCCCTTGCCGCCGAGCAGGCCGGCCATGTCACGGCTGCCCTCGGCGAAGTCGTACACGTATCGGACCATGGCACCGTTCTCCTCCACACGGCTGGGGGCCCAGGTTCGGGTCCAGCGTCGAACGGGCCCGGACCGGTGGGGCAGGTGCTGTCCGTCCCTTCGTGGGGCCGAACGGCCCTGAGCACGCGGGCACCCCTTTCGCGTCCGTTCACGGCTGGTGCGGCCGGTGGACCGTCAGCTTGCGTGTTCGAACCCGTACCGCCGCACGCGGGAGGCCGGTAGCGTGACCCACTGACTGGAGCGGCCGGTGTCAGCCCGCCCGAAATCCGAGGAGACGCTGGTGGGAAGCCCCGAGGAGGCGCGCGTACGTCTGCCGCAGCTGAGGCTGGACGAGCTGCTGGAGGAGCTGCAGGCACGGCTGGACGCGGCCCGTGGCACCCGGGACCGGGTACACAGCCTCCTGGAGGCGGTGCTCTCGGTCGGGCGGGAGCTGGACCTGGAGCAGGCCCTCAACAGCATCGTCGAGGCGGCTGCGGTCCTGGTCGACGCCGAGTACGCGGCGCTGGGCGTCATCGGCCCCGACGGAAGGCGGCTGTCCGCCTTCCACACGGTCGGCGTCACCGAGGAGCAGATCGACCGGATCGGCCCCTACCCGGAGGGCCACGGCATCCTCGGTGAACTGATCCGCCACCCCGAGCCGTTGCGCCTGGCGAAGATCTCCGATCACCCCGCCTCGTACGGCTTCCCGCCCGACCACCCCCCGATGAACACCTTCCTCGGTGTCCCCATCCGGGTCCGCGACCAGGTCTTCGGCAACCTCTACCTCACCGAGAAGCATGGCGGGACACAGTTCGACGAGGAAGACGTCTCCGTGACCTCGACCCTCGCCGTCGCGGCCGGCGTCGCCATCGACAACGCCCGCCTCTACGAGGAGTCCCGGCTGCGGGAACGCTGGCTTAGGGCCAACGCGGAGATCACCCACAGCCTGATGTCCGGCGGCGGCCGCACCGAGGTGCTCGGCCTGATCGCGGAGCGGGCCGCCGAGATCACCGGGTCGGCGCTGGCCGCGGTGGCGTTCCCGGTGGCGGGCACTGGATCGCTCACCGTGGAGATCGCCGTCGGGCTGAAGGCCGAGGCACACCGGGGGCTGGTTCTGCCCTTGGGGACCACTCTGATGGGCCTTGCCTTCTCCGGCGCCGCCCCGGCTGTCAGCGACGACGTCTCCCACGACGCGCGGATCTCGCAGGAGCCTCCCCGCTTCCAGGGCCTGGGCCCCGCCGTCGGTGTTCCCATCGGCACCGGCGAAGACGGTGTCCGAGGTGTGCTCCTGCTGGCGCGGGAAGCCGGACGGCCGGTGTTCACGGCAACCGAGAGCGAGACCCTCCAGGGCTTCGCGGCCCAGGCCGCCATCGCCATGGAGCTGGCGGAACGACGACAGGACGCGGAGGAGGTCGCGGTGCTCAAGGACCGCGACCGCATCGCCCGCGACCTGCACGACCTCGCGATCCAACGGCTGTTCGCGACCGGGATGACCCTGCAGAGCGCGGGCCGGTTCATCGAGCACAGCGAGGCGGCCGAGCGCGTGGCACGCGCCGTGGACGACCTGGACGAGACCATCAAGATCATCAGGTCGACGATCTTCGGTCTGCGGGCCCGAGAAGACGGCGCCGGGACGGGTCTTCGGGCTCGCACCGTACGGGTGGCCGGAGAGTTGGCCCAGGTCCTCGGCTTCGCCCCGAGCGTCCGCATGGAGGGGCTGCTCGACACCGACGTGCCCAAGGAGATCGCCGACCATGTGACCGCCGTCCTCTCCGAATCCCTCACCAACATCGCCCGGCACGCCCACGCCGACCGCGCCGACGTGAGCCTGTCCACCGACGGACACGAACTGCTGCTGACGGTCAGGGACAACGGTGCGGGCATCCCGCCGGACGGCCGCCGCAGCGGGCTGCGCAACATGGCGGAGCGGGCGGAGCAGTTGGGCGGTCGGCTGGAGTGGGACTGCCCGCCGGACTGCGGTACGACACTGGTGTGGCGGGTACCGGTCACGCAGGCCTAGCGGGCCGGGGAAACCCGGATCCGAAACCGCTACTCGGCTCATGCCCGCCGCGGCGGGCGGCCGAAGCTGGAGGTGTCGTAGAGACGGCACCGAAGCTGGAGGTGTCGTAGGGGCGGCACCGACCCGGAGGTCGCCATGACCGGCAACCCGTATGCCGTGAGCGACGTGATGACCCGCACCGTCCTCGCCGTGCGCCGAGGAGCGGCGTTCAAGGACATCGTGACGGCGATGCGGCAGTGACGGGTCAGCGCGGCCCCCGTCCTGGATGACGAGAAGCACGTCATGGGCCTCGTGTCCGAGGCCGACCTGGTCCGTAAGGAGGAGCTGCGCGACGGTGGCTTCGCCCCGCACACCCTGCCCCTGCGCCCGGACGACCTCACCAAGCCGGCCGCGGCGACCGCCGGAGAGCTGATGAGCGTCCCGGCCGTCACCGTCCGGATCGACGCCACCTTGCCGGAAGCTGCGCGCAGGATGGCGCGGCACGGAGTCAAACGGCTTCCGGTGGTCGACGCACAGCCTGGTTGACGGCGCGCTGCATGAAGCGCAACCCGAGCATCACTCCCAGGACCACCGTAGCCACCATCAACACAAAGGCGATGAGTGCGGCCAACCGCGCGACCTGGTGCACGCCCAAGGCCTCCGTAGTCACCGACGCCCGCAACGAGCACCTCCCCGACGACGACGGTCAGCGGTGTCCTGGACGGTGGGGTCGCCTTTGATCATCCGGTCGGCGTCTGACGCGACAGGCCTTGAGTGAGGGGATGCCGTGGACCAGGGCTGCGTACGCCGGTGGCGCCTGCGCACCGTGTCAGATGCGGCTGAGCACCAGCTTCTCCACGTCGATGAACTTCTGCTCCGGCACGATGGCAGGCGCCGCGAATATCACCATCCGCACCTGGCCAGCGGACCGCTTGGCCGCAGTCATGACCGACAAGCCGTTCGGCTGTGTGTAAAACGTCGCTGCCTGCCCCACACCGGGGACCGGGTGTGCCGGAGCCGGCGCCCCCTTGGCAACGTTGGCGATGAGCTGCGCGGGGGAGAGCACGGGATGGGCACGCGTTTGGACGTCGAGTGCGAAGGCGGCGGAGGAGGAGCCGGGCTTGCCATACCCACACGTATGGCTGACCGAATTGCCGTTCGGCTTCTCGCTGTGGTCCTCGGTGGCGACCACCTGCGAGTGGCTGCTTCCGCCGAGCAGTCTTTTGAGATCGCCTACCGGGAGCAGTGGGCACGCCGCATCGACGGTGGCCGGGGGCACCTTGCGTGATGGCTTGGGCGTCGGCGAGGTGTGGGCGGCACTGGCCGACGCGCCGGTGGTGCGGGTTGACGGCGCGGACGCATTGTCGGTCGAACCCTTGCAACTCGTGCAGGCGAGTATCGCGAGTAGACCCATGGCGAGTGAGCGGGTGGTTTGGGAGGGGCGCAAGGCAGTGACTTTCTAGTTCGGACGGTGCTGGAGTGCATGTGGTTCAACTGTGGTCAACCCGGCACTGGACTGGCCACCTCCTTACTCAGCGCAACAACAACATCTTTTGTCACACAAATCTCAACACTCGGACCAGTGCGCCGACGGGCTCCGCGCTGCCCGACGGATATGTGGGGTGCGATTCGGATGGTCTTGTGGCCAACGCCCCCCGGGGCGAGTGCGACGTAGACCTGCCGGTCTTCCGGGCGTTCGTCGAGCGTCTGTACCGCGGCTACGCGTCGACCTCGAGTCCGCACATACACGGCTTCATGCGCAGTTTGCTGATCACCTCGCTGATCCTCCTGGAGAGCGCAGGGACTCCCCTCGCACTGAAGCCGGAGCATGAGGAGGCGTTCAGGGAGGAGAGGGCCACCCTCACACGGGCAATGGGGTAGGAAACTTCGATCCCGTGAGCCGACCTCGATCCTTCCGACCAACACGCTTTCCAACTGTCCGCATGACCGTACGGGGGTGTCCGTAGAGGTTCGAGCGGCAGGTCAGGCAGGGTGCACGTACGGCGGTGAACTGGGGCGTCCGCAAGCGCACTGGACAAAGACCAGGACAACGACACCTCGTGCCGGAAATCCAAGCGCTCGTGGCACCCGACCGCGTTGGCGCCGTCCCCGTAGGTTCACCCTCTACGCCTGCGTGTCGCAGCGTTCGCAGGGCCTATACCCGGCGGCTTCCGGCGCACCGGCCGGTGCCCAGGCGCTCGCGTTCGATCACCGCTTTAGGAGCGAGGTTGAGCGACTCCGAGGCTGACCTGCGGAAGTAGCACGTCGGTGGACATGGGGTATACA
>NZ_JAYWVC010000277.1:0-8828 GCF_036281785.1 Streptomyces chiangmaiensis
GTATCGGTACGCCGCTTGACCTGCGACGATGTGCAACATCCTCAAGGAACACGGCATCGCCCCGCCCCCGAGCGGAACCACACCCCCTGGCCAGCGTTCCTGCCCTCCCAAGCTCACACCATCCTCGCCGCCGACTTCTTCGAGACCAAGACGCTGACCGGGGCGACCCTGTACGTCCTCGCTGTCATCGAGCACGCCACCCGGCGCGTGCCGATCCTCGGCGCGACCGCGCACCCCACCGCGGGCTGGGTCACTCAACTGGCCCCAAACCTGGTCACGGACCTCCACGACGCCGGCCCAGAGGTGAGGTTCCTGATCCGCCACCGCGACGCGCACTACACGAACGTCCCCTCCGGCAGCTACCGCGGCCTCCTGGGCGAGCCTCTCTCAACGCTCCATCGTCCGCGCCTCGTTCATCTTGGCCTCCTCCGCCTCACGGATCAGGTGCGCCGCTGCGAGGACGAGGTTCTGGCGGACAGAGCAATAGAAGGCCACCGGGTCAAGGTAGTACCTCCACGGCAGCGCACCGATGAAGCCGTCCACCAGGCGCAGTTGCTCCGCCGCCTCGACCGTGCGGCGCTGCGCCCGCAGGAACCAGACCAGCAGATGGCGCGCGGCGGGCAGCCAGGGGTGTCCGGGCGGTGCCATGGCTAGGTCCGCGAAGAGCGCGTCGATCGCCGCGGTGGCCTCGGCGGACTGGTAGCGGGGATGGCTGCGCTGCTCCTCGTGCAGTTCCTCAAAGAGGGCGATCAGCCGCAGCAACGGAAGCAGACTCCCCGCGGGGGCCTGCGCCACGGCAGACTCCGCGAAGGCGTGCATGTGCTCGTCGGAACCCCGCCACTTGGCGCACCAGTACTGCAGGGCGGCGGAGTGTGCACCCACGTGGTGCGGGGCACGGACGACGACCTCGCGCCACAGCGCGTGCATGTGCTCGTGCGCCCAGCCTTCGCCGAGCGCTACGCGGATCATGGCGATGTACGGGCACGGATCCTCAGGAGCGAGCCGCGCCGCCTCCGCCAGCGCACCCGAAGCCTGCGCCAGCACCCGGTGGAAGTTCTCGAACTGCTCCCGCGTGGTGTCCTTGGCCCCCCTGTTGCCGCGCAGCTTCCAGGCGAGAGCCACGAGACTCTCCGCGCTGACGAGGACGGCAGCCGCGTCGCCGGGGCGCGCGGCGCGCCAGGCCCGCACCCAGGAGTCGTCCTCGGCGGCCGCGCTCGCCAGGACGGTGACCCGGATCCAGCGCCACTCGGGGTCGGAGGCCGCAAGCAGTTCTGACGCAGGGGCCCAGTCACCGGTCGAGGCGGCCTCCAGTGCCTTGACCAGCTCCGTGTCGGGGCCGGGCAGCCTGGTGTCCAACAGCTCGTCGGCGACGAGCCCGTAGTCCTCGGGGCGGTAGACCCAGGCGGGCGTTGCAGCGGGCTGGGCGGGCGCGGCGGCCGGCAGGCGGGGGCGCTTCGTACGGTTGAAGGCCCCCTCGCGATAGCGCTGGACGAACCAGACGGCCGCGGCGGCGACCGGGAGAAGCAGGAAGAGGCGGGACATCTCACAGTCCTGTCGGCGTCGGGGACATGGTCAAAGCCGGCTCGAGCCCATGCAGCAGGCAGCGGAGCGGCCAGGTGTCCGGGGTCTCGGCGACCAGGCCGTCGAGCGCCGCCGCGACGGCGCCTTCCACGCCCTGGTCGAACTCCAGGTGGAGGGTGCGGGACCAGCTGTGCGTCCAGCGGGCGCGACCGCCGTCGACCAGGGCCAGAAGCACAGGTGCGGTGACCGCATCCCGGAACGCGGTACGCGCGAACTCCCTGGCCACCCGGCCGGTGGCCTGCTGGGCGCGATCCGACTTCGGCAGGCTGTCAGCGATGAGGTCCAGCCAGCCGGCTTCGACGGCCTGCAGCAGCGTGGACAGGTCGGGTACCGGCACGCCTACCACGGCGGAGGCAGTGCTCAGGACCGTCGCGGCGTCGCGTACCAGCGAGGCCCGGCCGGCGCCCCTGGCGAGTTCCTCCCAGTCCACGGGACGCTTCGCCTTCGCCTCCGGGGACAGGGCCACCGCCGCGACGTCGGCGCACACTCGCGGGGCTCCGCGCAGCAGGGTGAGCGCCGCAGGCTCCGCATCGGCGGCGACGCGTCCGTCACCGGGCAGGGACTCGATGGCGGCGATCCGCTCGGAAATGGGCGGGTGCGAGTCGTAGGGGCCGGCCTCGTCCTCGGGCGGATTCCGGCGCAGCTCGTCGAGTTCGCGCTGCCGGCTGGGCTCGGAGAGCAGCCCGTACAGGCCGCCGTAGAACTCCTCAGGCAGCGGCAACAAGCCAGCTTCCCAGCCGACTTCGGCGTAGCGGTTGAGGTAGAACCCGTATGCGGCGTCCAGCGCGGGGATCTCGCGCAGGGCCGCGGCGGTGTGGTCCCGGCCGGCTATGCGCGCCGCCATCCGGTCCGCAGCGAGCTCCTGATGTCGGCTGACCGACTGCGAGGTACGCAGGTACAGCTGCGCGTACCACGTGAAGAAGGCGCGCATCGGCCGGTGCCAGAACGCCTTCCCGGCCCAGTACGCCCGGGCCACGGTGAGGACGCCCTCCCGGCCGCGGACGGTGGTCGGGGCCAGCCGGACATCGCGGTTGCTGTAGTGTCCCAGCTCGTGGGCGAGCACCGCGTCAAGCTGATTGACCGTCAGTCCGATGAGCAGCGGCACGCCGACGTACATCCGGCGCCGTCCAGGGAGCAGCCCCATCAGGCGCACGTCCTCGCTGACCGCGGCGTTGACCGTAGGGACCAGCCAGATCTCGGCGGGCGGACGGGTGCCCACCTGCTCCGCGAGCCCCCGCACCCGGGCCCACAGCTTCGGCTGTTGCTCCGGCGTCACGGGTACGCCTCCCAGCCCGGCACCTCCGCCTCGCCGGCGCAGACTCGCCAATACCCCGCGCACCAGCGGGATCGCAATGACAACCGTGAGACCGATCACCTTGCCTTCGGCGACGACGGGAGTGGCGCTCTCGGTGCGCAGCAGCAGGGCGACGTCGATCGAGGCCAGGGCGGCAAGGGTGCCCAGTGTGCAGAGGTAAAAGCCGAGCAGCAGGCCGACCGCCTGCGCCGCACGCACGGAGGTCCCCATCCCATCCGCCCCGGGGCCGGTCCCGGCACCGCTGGGGGGTCCCGCCACGGCTGAGCGCTCCGGGCCCGCGGCAGGCGCCTCGGGCATGCGTCGGCGAACGATTCGTCGTATCAAGCGGCACCTCTCCGTAGTCTCTCCACGTCGCCCGGTCTGAATCGCCGACGGTCCTGCCTCCAGGTCGCAGGGCAGTCAGCGCAGGCGAGGCACTCCGTCAACGCACCAGTGGCCACGAACGTCATAGCTGCGGCAACGGAACCCGCCCCGACGGTCCGCGGCACGCCACGGGTTGGCCTGGCGAAGCGCCACAGTGCGCTGCCCGCACCCTGCTCGCCGAGACCTGAGAAGCCGTCCGCACGCTGCGGCGGGCACGGTCAGCCAGGAATCAACAAAATCACGCAACACCGCACGGAGCAGCAGGGAACCGGCGAACGACAGCCAGCGGTAGGTCCTGCTCCAGCGGCGAACACGTGACCGCGAGGACGACGCCGCCCCTTCCGGCGACTCAGTCGGCGATTTCCTGAAGAAGTGCCATCTTCCCGCTGCCGGCCAGGCCACCGACGACGGCGATCCCACCTTTCCCGGACTCAGCCCCCACAATCAGGCCTCGCAGGACCGAAACTTCATTCTTCCTCTCGACCAACGGAGCCAACCGCGACCGACCCCATTATTTACTCGACATCAGACGAGGTAACCGTCGCGACAACACGAGCGCCCCGCATCGGGGGCCTCTCGCAAGAATTACGACAACAGGTGAATTCACAACCCTCCACAAGATTACTCCGTACCGCCGCATTACATCACGCAAAATCCAAGTGAGGACAAAAAGAATTCTATAAGCATGCAAACGCCAAACAAAAATGGGCCGTGGCGCGAAGTGAATCAGATACTCTATACTTATTTGAGCAATTAGTGTCATATAGTCGATTCATCTTGCCCTGCAGCGTGTTGTCCAGGCGGCCAGTTCGTTGTCGGCGGCGGGCGTGGGGCCTGTGGGTGCCGATAAATCGTCCGTGCAGGTCAGCGGCGTGTGAACCATCGGCTGAGGCTGTAGGTGCCAGAATCCTCATCCGTGCTGGTCAAGGGCCGTTTGGGTACTGTCGTGGGGGCCTGCCGGTCGGCGGTGACGTGGGGGTCTCGCTCGGTGGTTGCTGGCCGGTTCCGGCTGACGCCAGGATGGTCCGGTGCTGCTGCGACTGCCCTACCTGGCCTTGACGAGCGTGTTCACCTTGATACGGCTCCTGCCGATCGGCGACCGTGACAAGGATGCCGAGATCCTGGCACTGCGCCACCAACTGGCCGTGCTACAGGGGCAGATCGACAAGCCGAAGCTCACCTGACCCGACCGCGCGCTGCTCGACGCACTCCTGCACCGCCTCCCCCGGCTACAACGTCGCCGACTCCCGTTGATCCTCTCCCCCGCCACCCTGCCGCGCCGGCACCACGACCTGTTACGCCGACGCCACGCCAAGGCCTCCCGCCCCAAGCGTCCCGGCCGACCGCGCACCGTGCGTTCCGTCCGCGCCCTGGTGCTACGGCTCGCACAAGAGAACTCCAGCTGGGGCTACAGGCGCATCCACGGCGAGCTCGTCGCTCTCGGCATCAAGATCGCCGCCTCCACCGGGTGGAACATCCTCAAGGAACACGGCATCGACCCCGCACCCGGGCGGAACCACACCACCTGGCCGGCGTTCCTGCGATCCCAAGCCCACGCCATCCTCGCGGCCGACTTCTTCGAGACCAAGACCCTGACCGGGACGACCCTGTACGTCCTCGCGGTGCTCGAGCACGCCACCCGGCGCGTGCGCATCCTCGGCGCGACCGCGCACCCGTCCGCGGCCTGGGTCACCCAACTCGCCCGAAACATGGTCATGGACCTTCAGGACACCGGCGCCAGGGCGAAGTTCTTGATCCGGGACCGGGATGTTCGCTACCCGGCGGCCTTCGACGCGGTCCTGCAGGTCGAGGGTATCGAGGTCGTCCAGACCGGTGTCCGGATGCCGCGCATGAACGCGCTCATGGAGCGATGGGTGCGATCCTGCCGGACCGAGGTCCTCGACCGCACCCCCATCTGGAACCAGGCCCACCTACCCCACGCGCTACGCGAGTACGAGCAGTTCTACAACCAGCACAGACCCCACCGCACTCTCGCAAGCGCCGCACCACTCAGCCCCCTGCCCGAACCGATCACCGAGCCCGACCGGCTCACCCACCTCGCCGTCCACCGACGCGACCGCCTCGACGGCATCCCGCACGAGTACCAACATGCTTCGTGACCAGCACGGACGTGGTTCTTGGCACCTACAACGTCGAGACCGGCGAATCGCCACTCCAAGCTGCCAGCCGAGAGGTACAGGAAGAACTCGGCCTCACGCTCACCCTCGGCCGCCTCCTGGCCGTCGACTGGGCACCCAACGCCACCGAGGGCGACAAGGTGCTGTACCTGTTCGACGGCGGCGAGCTCGCCCCAGAGACCGTGGACGGCATCCGCCCACAAGCCGAGGAACTGAAGGCCGTCAGGTTTGTGGCCCCGCACGAGATCACAGACCGCACGATCCCGCGACTGGCCCGCCGAATCCTCGCGGCCATCGAGGCCCGCGCCGAGAGTGCTCCGGTGTACCTCGAGCACGGCCAAACCCCGGGCAACCTGGCGGCATAGCGGAGCGCGAGGAGTGCCGACCGACAGCCCAAGACACTCCGTATCAGTAGCGGGGATCGTCATTCGCGAAGACGGCAAGATCCTCGCCATCCGACGCGCAGACAACGGCGCCTGGGAGCCACCCGGCGGCATCCTGGAACTGCACGAGGACCCACAGACAGGCGTCGTACGGGAAGTCTTCGAGGAGACCAGCATCACCGTCGACGTCCACCAACTCACCGGCGTCTACGAGAACATGAAGCTGAGCGTCGTAGCCCCGGTCTTCCGCTGCGAGCCAGTGGCCGGCACTGAGCGGACGTCCAGCGAGTCAACCGACATCGACTGGCTCACGCCCGACGAGGTCCGCGAGCGTATGTCCGAGGTCATTGCGATCAGGGTCCTGGATGCCTTGGATGACAGCGGCCCCCACGTGCGGAGCCAGGATGGCAGGCACCTCATCCCTGTGCGGTCCCGGTAGACGCTTGACGCTTCGGTCCCAGCTGATGGTTGTCAGTGGCCCCGCTCGCCTGACCGACGAGGTACCGGATCCCGGGCAACCGAATCCGCCGACACTGTGGTCTGGAGGGCGAGGGAGGGTGCTTGATGCAGGCCAAACAAGAGGCCGAGTTCCAAGAATTCGTCAGAGCGCGGTGGTCCCATCTCGTACGGACCGCGTATCTGCTCACGGGCGACGTGCACCACGCCGAAGACCTGACTCAGACGGCGCTGGCCAAGGCGTACCGCGCATGGCGGCGCGTCTCGCGCAGCGACAGTCCGGAGGCGTACGTCCGACGGATACTGGTCAACTGCAACAGCGACCGGTTCCGCAAGCGGCGGGTTACGGAGGCTCTGACCGCGGCGCCGCCGGAGGTGGCCGGGCGCGACGAGGCCGTCTCGTGGGCCGACGAGCGCAGCGCCCTGGTCGCGGCGCTGGCCGGACTGCCGCCGAAGCAACGTGCGGTGATCGTCATGCGCTACTGGGAGGACCTGTCCGAGGCCGAGGTCGCCGAGATGCTCGGCTGCTCGCCCGGCACGGTCAAGAGCCAGGCGTCCAAGGCGCTGGCGAAGTTGCGTACGCATCCGGGGCTCGGGCAGATCGTGGACGAACCTGTCCGCGTCCGAGTGTCGTCCGGGCAGGGAGGCAGCAAGTGAACGAGGAGCAGAAGCAGCAGCAGGGGACGGGAACCAGCGGGAACTTCGAGGAGCAGCTGCGCGAGCTGCTCGCCGAGGACGCGAACACAATCCGGCCCGCACCGGTGCCGTATCCGGCGATCCGCCGCCGGGGCGCGATCGAGCGGCGGCGCCGGTTGGCGGCGGCCGGGGCGGCCCTGGTGACGCTGACGGTGCTGCCCGTGGGGGCGTACGCGCTGACCGGCGGGAACACGGGCGGGGACACGGCGGCGTCGACACCGTCGGTCAGCGCCACGCCGCGGACGTCAGCGACACCGACACCGACGCCGTCCGCGTCGCCGTCGGGGCCCACGCGGCCGGCCACGGACGGCCAGCTCCTCGACGGGATCACCTTCGGGCAGGCCGCCGACGGGCTGGAGAAGTGCCTCGCATACGACCGGTCGCACACACGCGGCCTGTCCGCCAAGTTCCACACGGACCTGGGCGCAGCAGCGGACTACCGGATTATCCTGGCGATGAACAGCACCGGCGACTCCAACGCGCCCGGTGACGGCATCTACGTCGTCGCGGTGAAGAAGGTGAAGAAGCAGCCGGAGCAGACCCGGCTGATCTGCAACATCAAGAACGGCGAGGCCCAGGGCATCAACATCAGCGGGGGCTCCGACGGTCCGCCGGACGCCGGCCCCGTGATGGCCGACATGAACGGCGGCAAGCTCTACCACCAGTCGATCCTCGACCGCGGCAACTGGAAGCTCCCGTTTCGATGGGGTGTCATCGGCACGGTCAAGCCGCAGGTGGCCCGGGTGGCCGTCTCTTACGGCGACGCCACCAGCCAGGCCGCCCTGGACCACGGCTGGTTCGTCGCCTCCGGCATCCTGAACCAGCAGGTCACCGTGGCCCCCCACATCAAGGGGTACGGCGCCGACGGCAAGCTGGTCTACGACTCCGACAAGGACAAGTACTACCAAAAGACGCTGACGTAGCGCCACTCGACCGGGGGCGCCATACCGGGGATGGCGCCCCCGGATATCGGTCAGCGATTTGGCACGAGGACCTTTCTGGTCGCCGGTGCTTCTCTGCACTTCACCCGATTGGGCGATCGGAGCCGCCGGCGGCCGGTGCGCGGCCGAGCGCAGGACCCTACGGATCCGTGGCTCGCTGCCGTGATCGACTGAGGCCATGAGCTTGTCAGTGGATGTGTTCGTCGTCGGTGAGGACGACAAGATGAACCTGCTGGATGTCCCGGATGGAAGTTCCGACCTAGGAGGCTTCGAGCGCTGGCGTACCTCCGTGTGGGGGTCAGAGGCCGTGCACTCGTTGGGGGCGAGGTTCTTCCCGATTTTGGCCCGCGGTGACCTCACGGTGGCGCCGGACCAGGTGGCGGACTTCCTGGATGAATGTGCCTTGATCCGGAGCAACCTCGAACTCGTCGCGCCCAGCGCCGACCCGGCGAAGTCGCATGCGGAGTACGTTCGGCAGATCTCCGAGCGCCTGCGGAACATCGAGGACGCTGCCGAGCGTGCGCAGAGCGTCAGGGGTGGTGTGGTCATCTGGTAGGGCGGCCGTTCTGGAGGAAATTCGACGGTCGGTCTGTCCGTGGCGTGGCAGGATGGCGCCATGACGTTGATCCGAAGGGGCGATGCCGCGTAAGTCGCCCGGCGCCGTGCGCGCCCAGACGCGGTTGATTCGGGGTCAGTCCCGACAGTTCAGCCAGGTCCGAGGCCTGCGACGAAGTGCCCAGGCTGCTGTCAGGCGCCTTGAGGCTCACAGGTTTTGGCCCGGGTTCTTGAGTGAGGCGCTCGGCCAGTACGAGCGGTTCTTGCGCCAGCCTGGTCGGTGGCTCTATGTGCCGTTGGCGGGTTGCCCGTGCCACGATGTGTTGGGTGGTCGGGACAACCTGCAGGCCATTCTTGATGCGCTGCCGTCGGCCGCACGCCGCGAACTGAGGCAGATCGT
>NZ_JAYWVC010000278.1:0-8750 GCF_036281785.1 Streptomyces chiangmaiensis
CCGAACGGCTTGCCCCGCACCAAAGTCAGCGCCTTCTCCAAGTCGTTCAGGCCGGACGGGCCCAGCGGCAGCGCGCGTTCGACGAGCTGCAGGAAACGGGTCCAGTCGCAGCGCACGCCGACAGCGAGCCGGTAGGGGTCCTCACCCGCCTTGCGGCGCGGCACGTAGAGGTTGCCGGACGAATCGCTGCCCAGACAGCTGCGCAGGCCCTGCATCCGCGCGTTGAGGGTGCTCGTCGACCACGGGCTGACGGGATCCATGTCGGCACACAAGACATCCGCACTCCGCCCCGGCCGGAAGTACAACAGAGCGGCCAACTGCGCCATCCGCGGGCCGTGGCCGGTGCTGTCCACGCCTGTCACCTCAACCGGCCCCAGGACCCGGATCTGTGGGGCGTGCAGGTCCTGCGCCTCGCACTCTTCCCCCACCGTAGGCTCCTCGACGGCGGCCCCCGGGTCGTCCTCCTTCGCGGCCTCGGCCGCGTCGGTGGAGTCCGCATCAGCCGGGGGCGCCGGCGCCGAAGGCACCGCTGCTTCGGCACCCGGGCCGGTTTCGTCGTCGAGCCCGGCCGACGATGCGGCGGGGGAGAGGAGTCGAAGCCCAGACGGATCGGTGCTGGCGGCGAGCAGAGCCGGGAAGACCTCGCTGCTCACCTGCGTTGCCGCCGCCGGCGACGGGATCGAGACGGCGGTTGCGGGCGCGACGGACTCCTCCGGCGATGCCTGCTCGGGCTGCTGCATGCTGTCGAGCTCGTCCGGGACGTCCTGCCATGGCCCCTCGGCCGGGTGGGACGGCTGCCCGGACACCTTCAACGCGGTGGTGATCTGAAGGTAGGCGGAGTGTTCCAGGCGCTGCACCGTGATGTCGGTGCCAGCGTAGTCGAGGGTTTGAGGCTCGCTGAGGGAGGCGTTGAGGATCTCCGCCTCGGGGAAGCGAGCGGCCGCCGGGCTCGCCGGGGCGATCAGCGTGACGGGCACTGCCCCCGCCCGGTCGATGACGTCGGCGAATTGCCAGGCCGTGTCCTCGTCCAGCAAGGACGCGCACAGCAGCAGATACGGCTGGTGCTGGGTTTCGGGCATCTGGTGTGCTTCCAGCAGGCGTTCGCTCAGATCGCGCAGCGCGTGCGCGGCCTGGCGCATGTGGGCGATCCGCGCGGTGGGCAGCAGTTGCGGCAGATCCTCGCCGAACCCCACGGTGACGACCTCGGCTTCGGCCGCCCACGGGCTCATCCCGAGTTCCAGGGCGAGTGAGGTGCACACTTCGGTGATGTGGACCGGGTTGCCGTCCAGCAGCAGCGCGGGCAGCCCGGCGAGGTTGAGCAGCAGCAGGTCGCCCGCCTCGGTGTGGCCGATCGTGACCAGCCCCGGGTACGGCGCCGGCACCTCGCGGGCGGCCTCGTCGTCCAGGAGGGCGGCGTCAGCGGGCAGGACCCACCAGCCGCCCCGCCCGGCTGTGAAGGGCGCCACCGGTTCCTGGGCGAGGTCCTCGGGCAGCACCTGAACCGCACGGGGCCCGATGCGGGCGGCCCGCAGCGGCGGCAGGAACGCGTGGTCCTCCTCCCGTTGGGCCACGTGGTGGGCCAGGGTACGCAGCGCCACATCCAGACGGGCAGCACCGCCGGGCTCGGCGGCCGCCGCCAACTGGGCCTCCGCGGCGGACGTCTCGGACGCGATGGCGATCTTCTCGCCGGGCTTGCGGCGTCGGCGCTGCAGCGTCCTGCGCAGGGCGAGGGCGCCGGTGATGGCGGCGGCGAGCAGTGCGCCGGCGCCGAGCACGATGCGCAGGTTCAGCGGGTTGCTGGCCGGGGCCGTCGCTGGGGTCTTGGGCGTGGGGGTGGCGGGGGAGGAGGCAGCGGAGCCGGGCGGCTCGGCCGACGCCGACGGGGAGGCGGCAGAAGCCGAGGCGCTGGCGCTGGGCTCGGGCGTCGCGGACGTCGCTGCGGACGGAGCGGACTGATCCTGCCCGGGTTGCTCGGCCGGGCGACTGAGCGGTGCGCTGGGCGCCGACGACTGCGGTGCAGGCGCCTGGGTCTGGCTGGGCGCTGGTGCTGGTGCATCCCCCGTGCTGTCGCCCGGCCTCTGCGTGCCGTCGGGGTTCTGGGTGGCCGGGCCAGTGGCCTCCTTGCTGCCCGACTCCTTACCCTGGTCGCGGTCTCGGGGCGGCTGGTCGGTCTGGGCACCGGGAACGGTGACCTGCTGCCCCGCGTAGATGACGTCGGGGTCGGTGATCTCAGGCAGGCCGTGCGGCTGCGGCTTGCCCCGGCTGGCCTCGAACAGCTGTGGCCATGCGTCGCCGTCGCCGAGCTCTTCCTCTGCGATCTTCGACAGGTAGTCGCCCGAGTGGACCGTGACGATGTGACCACCCTTCTCGTTGGCAGCAGGGGTGCTGTCACCCAGCTGCGTACGGATGCCTCCCGCGGCCGTGGCGGTCTCGGGCATCTGAAGCTGCCAGCCGGGTTGCAGAAAGCTGTTCGCGCGAAAGACCGTGCCGTCGACCATGGTGTGGCCCTCGTTCAGGTCGGCGATCTCCCGCCACCGCTCGCCGTCCCCCAACTCGCGCTCGGCGATGCCCCACAGGCTCTCTGCGGGTCGCGTCTCGCGCACCGTGTATGTCGTGCGGGACGCCGGTGTATTCGCGGCGGGCGTTTGAGCCTGCTCGGTCTCGGTGGCCTGCGGCGTTTGGGCCTGCCCGGGGATGCGGGCCGCCGTGGTGGCCGGGGCGGCCTGGGCGTCGGAGGCCAGCGCCGAGCTGGTGGGCAGCAGCACCAGGATGCTGCCGATCAGCAGGCCTGCGGCGCGCTGCGAGGCACCCATCCCGCGCGGGGCATGCCAGGTACGGCCTCGCACCTGCGCGATCAGCTCGCGTACGGCACAGACCGTGAACTGCGCCCATCCGATCCATCCCACCGCAACGAGCAACAGCAGAAATGCCCCTCCCGTGTCCCGCCGGTCCAGCAGGTGGGTGAGGTCGTCGTGGGTGGCAGCCCAGATGACCGGGGTTGCCCAGGCCAGCAGCAGCGGCAGCCCGGCGACTGCGGCGGCCAGGACGAGCAAGCTCAGTACGGCCTTGAGGACACGTGCCAGGGTGCGGTCGGCCGCTGCAGCGGGGGAGCGGGTGGTGGTGCGCATCAGTTTCCTTCGGGAGCGGTGACACCATGCAGGAGGGTGGCCTTGCCATGGCCGGTCACCGGCAACGCGCCGATCCCGACCACCGACAGGAACTTCGTGTCGTACGCGCCGGTGACCGTGACGTTCAGGGTCTTGCCGTCCCCGGACACGCTGACTGTGCCGGTGGCGCCGGCGGAGCGCAGGTAGGCCTGCGCGGCGGCGGCCGCCGCCTGCGGATCGACCACGATCGCGGTGCCGGTGATGGCGTCGGCGGGGTCGATGGCCTGTCCGCCTGCCCGGGCGGCCTCGCCGGCGACGTAATCGGCGCGCTCGGTGGCGCGCATCTTGCTGCCGCCGTCCACGGCGAGACCGATGATGCCGATCAGCGCGAAGACGCACACGGCGACGAACACGGTGACGCCTCCCCGATCGTCGCACCGTGTCCGCAGGATTCGACGCACGATCATCAGTCCCCCCGCTGCCTGTACTGGTCCACCACCGAGGTCGCCGTCGATTTGAGCGTCTTAGCACCCGGCACGCCCGGAAGTAGGAGGTCGGACAGATTGACTGTGCAGGTCACGGTCACTGTGACCGTGCCGACTTGCCCCACCGGCACACTGAGACCGCCGGCGTTGATGTTCACGGTGGTCGACGCGCACGTGATGCCCTGGTCGTTAAGGGAGTCGGCCGCCGCCGACCGCGCGGCACTCTGGGCGGCGGCCGCCGTGCGGTGGATGGACGCTTCCCGCGCTGCGTCCTCGGCCGCAGAGTCGATCTTCGCGCCGGAGGTGACGATCCTGCCCCCGGCGATCGCCATGCACAAGAACATGACCAGCGACGGGAGAATGATGGCCGCCTCGATCGCGGCACTGCCCGCATCGCTACGAAGCCTGCGAGTCCAACC
The DNA here is from genome assembly GCF_036281785.1 of Streptomyces chiangmaiensis. Classification (NCBI taxonomy): domain Bacteria; kingdom Bacillati; phylum Actinomycetota; class Actinomycetes; order Kitasatosporales; family Streptomycetaceae; genus Streptomyces; species Streptomyces chiangmaiensis. The sequence goes on from NZ_JAYWVC010000278.1 coordinate 4,012, forward strand.
GGCCACGAATCGCACGTCATTCACTCCCCCCAGGCGTCCAGCGCTCCACGGGGCCGGACGCCGACTGGCTGACCTGCAGGCCCGACACACCGGGGATCATCGACAGGGCCGTGCCGGATACCTGGACCCGTACGCGCTGCCCGTTACTGCTGACGGAGACGCTGTAGCCACGCAGACTGTCACCCGCGGTGCGCCCCAGCACCTCCCGCGCCTGCGTCGCACCGGCGGCCGGACTCGACTGGTAGGCGCGGGCAACCGTGAGACCTTCACGGGCAGCGGTCAGCGCGATCTGCCGGGCGTAGTACCACATGGAGGCCTGGATGACGGCCACCGTGGCGAGCAGCACAAACGGGAAGACGATCGCCATCTGGATCGAGGTGTCCCCACGGTCGTCCCGCCACCGTTGCCCATGCCACCAGTCCTTCAGCCGCTCGGGACGACCCATCACAGCCCGTTCAGCTTGCCGTTGTACTTGGAGATCACGACGGCGATGGTCCCTGCGATCAGGACAGCACCGGTGACAGCGGCCACCCAGATGATGACGGTCGTGGTGGAGATGTCACCGCGGTCCGGCCGGCGGGCGGCCTCCTCAAGACCCTCCTGCACTCGCGTGGTCAGCCGCAGGACCGCACGATTCGCATACGCCCAGGTCCGCGCGCCCCGGCCGCCACGCCCCGCTCCGCGGGACGCGCCGTACTGGCCGGTGTGCAGGTGCGTTGCGGGACGCACAGTACGGCGGGTGCGAGCTGCAGTGTGCTTCATGTTCCCTTGCCTCTCTTAAGCGTTGAACAGGGCGGTGATCTTTAGACGGTCAGCATGCGGATCACGGCGGGGAACGCCATCAGCAGCATCACCAAGATCGCCAAGAGGGCGCCCGGAGCGGTCATCTTCTCGCTGGCCGCGTTCGCCTCCGCGGCCTGATCGGCCAGCAGTTCCGCATTCAGCGCCGCGGTGCGGGCCCGCAGTGCCTTGTAGACGGCGGCGCCGTCGGTGGCTGAGCCGCGCATGATGTCGGCGACGTCGGTAAGGACGGGCAGGTCGTACTCGGCGGACAGTTCCGCGAGGGCCTGATAGGGCGGGATCTTCTCCAGCCGGGCGCGCCGCAGGGCGCTTTGCAGGTAGAGGAAGGGCCAGCCCTCGCCGACCTCGGCGGCTTTCTCCAGGGCCTCGGCGGGGCCGGCGTCGGCGGCCCGCTTGAGCGCGACCAGGTCGAGGTAGGCGGACAGGGCGTGAGCGAACTCCTCACGTGCCCGCTTGGCCTGGTCCCGCACGGCGAGATCGGGCGTGACGAACAGCAGGGCCGCGACGAGAAGCCCGACGCCACCGGGCACGTAGAAGGGCAGGCCCACGCCCGCGATGATCCACGGGATCGTTGCGATGACCGGGCACAGCAGCCCCAGCGCGGCGAGCGCGGTCTTCTTGAGTATGAACTCGCCGGGCCCCTGCCCGAGCAGGGCCAGGTTGGTGGTGGGGATCGTCACGCCCGGAAGTCGCTCGAGGCGGGTCAGCAGCCACCGGCCCCACATCTCCTCCCGGTCCAGTTCCGGCTCGGGCATCGTCAAGGCAGCCGGGGCACTGCGCTTCAGGGCCGGCCCCAATGCAGGCTGTGGCTGCAGGAGTTCCCGGATCAGCAGCGCGAGGCCGGCGCCGATCGTGCTGCCGGACACCACAACGGGGAGCAGGTTCACGAGACGGCTCCTTCCGGCTCCCGGGCGGCAGCCGGCAGCACCGGCTCCCGGCTGGGCGCTGGCAGTCGAACAGTGCTGGTCGGGTCGCTGACCAGGAAGCGCGGGATACGCCGGAACAGGCCGAGCTGGCGCATCAGGGCGAGCACGCCGATGAACCCCGCTGCAAGAAATGCGAGAACCAGCTGCCCCAGGAGGGTGGCGTAGGGCTTGGTGTAGGAGGGCACGAAGAAGCCGGCCACCACGACACCCACGGTGATGATGGTCATCCATCGCACGGTGGTGCGGGGCTTCGCCCGGTCCGCCTCGATGGCGCGCTTCTTGGCGACTTCCTCGCGGACGGTGCTCGACAGTTCCTCCAGTGCCTGGGCCAGGCCCGGGCCGCGGTCGCCCGCGGACAGGATGAGCGCGGCGACCACCTTGTCCGAGGTGACATCGTCCAGTTCATCGGCGAACGCGCGGAGCGCTCTCTCCGGCCGCCACCCAAGGCGCAGCCGGTCGGACAGGTTGATGATCTGCGGGGCGAGTTCGTCCGGCGCCCCCTGACGGCTGGTGATCATCGCCTGTTCCAGGCCCATGCCCAGCCGCAGCAGGCCGGCCAGCCGCTGGGTCCACTCGCTTAAGCCCTCCAGCTGACCGATGCGTTCCTGCGCCATCTGCGCCGGGGTGATCAGCCAGGGCACGCCGATGACGGCCGTACCCAGCAGTGCCCCGCCGACGAAGTTCCCCGAGACCAGCCACACCGCCGCGAAGACGACGACGGCTGCGACCATGAGGGTCCAACGCCGCATCCGGACGTCCTCGGTTTGGTGCTTCCCGCCGCGCAGGGCTGCCTGCCAGCGCTGGCGTAGCGGGGCCCGGCGGGGCGCCGTGGTGCCCACGAGACCCGCGACAACACCGATCAGTCCGCCGGCGACGGCCATGCCGCTGAGCAGCCCGAAAAGCCAAATCATCGGCTCACCTCCACCTTCAGCGGCAGCGGCGTGGGCCAGGCCCCGTAGGGATGTTGCAGCAGGGCCGAGTCGAAGCCGACGCGGCGCAGGTCGTCGATGCAGGCAGGGTCCATCCTCGGCACTGCCCGCAGCTCCCCAAACTCGCTGCCGGGGGAGAAGACCGAGTTGGTGGCGGGCCGGCCGTTCTCTCCGATCCCGGTCAGTTCCAGGACGTGGGAGACGTAGCGGTGGCGGCGGCCACCGATCTGCGTTTCGTCCGTCATGTCGACGTACACGATGAAGTCCAGACCGTTGGCGGTCTGCCGGTAGGCGAGCTGCTCGGAGAGGTTCTCCTGGGCGAGCGCGTACAACTCGGCGATCCGGTCGAAGACGATGTCCGGGCGCCGCGCGTGGATGGTGCACAGGTTTCCGCCCGAGCCGTTGGTCAACGCCTGCATCATGGCGACGACTTCGGGGCCTCGGACCTCGCCGACCACGATCCGCTCCAGCGACATCCGCAGCGCCGGATGCATCAGGTCCAGGAGCGTGACCTCACCGGCGCCGCGCCCGGTGACGTCCTTCTCCCCGTTGGACTCGCGCCCCACCAGGGACACGACCTGCTTGTGGTAGCCGCCTGTGTGGGCGAACAGCTCATCCTCGGTCTGGATGGTGGCGAAGCGGCACTCCGGGTCGAACTCCTTCAGCATCGCCCGCATCAGCGTGGTCTTCCCCGCCTTCTGCTTCCCCGCGATCATGATGTTCTTCTCGGCGCGCACGCACGCCCCGAGGAACTCACGCAGGATCGGGTCGATCGTGCCCAGCCGTACCAGGTCGTCGAGATCGCAGTGGGATACCCGGTGCCGGCGAATGACCGCATACGTCATCGGGCCGAGCCCGGTGATGGCCTGAAGACGGGAGCCGTCCTGCAGGGACAGGGCGAGGGTCGGGTTCGCGGTGGAGATGGTGCGCTCGCTGTGCCCAGATCCCCGGGCCAACTCCCGCAGCAACTCCAGCAGTTCCTCCTCGGACTCCGCGATCGGGCCCACCCGGCGACGCTGACCGTCGCCGTAGTCCAGCCACACCTCGTGCGGGCCCTGAATGATGATGTCCTCGACCCGCTCGTCGTCCAGATACGGCTGCAACCGGCCGGCCCGGAACAACAGGTCATACACAGCGCGTCGCAGCGCCTCGTCTTCCTGCGGCGTCATCGCCTGAGCGTCCGACCACAGCGCGACAGCCTCGGCGATCCAGTTCAGGCAGCGCTGCTCCTCGCTGGCCCGGTCCATGCCGGGCTTGGTCTTGAGCAGTTCCTCGCGCTGCTTGGCGACCTGGGACGCGATCTCCCGGGCCACCCGGTAGTCGACGGTGATCTGCGGAACCGCCGCACCGAGCAGTTGTGTACCCGAGGCAGCACCGGCAGGTGAAGGTGCGCCGTTGACCTTATGCGCCCGCTCCTGCGGCACCGGGGCCACCGTGGGGTCCGGGTGCAGGGGCCTAGCGTGCATGGGTCACCTCCCCGCCCGCCATGCCCAAGCCGCGTGGATCAAGGCGAGCCCTACGCACGGCGACCCGCTGGAGAAGCAGCGTGCCGCTCGTGCGGGCGGCCTTCATCAGCGGCGACTTGGTGAACCGGCGGGACTGCTCGGCTCCGTCGGACAGCACACGGGCATCGTCCGGCGCGTACGGCAAAGTGGCGATCACCGGCACCTGTAGGACGCGCTGCACCTCACCTGCGGGATACGGGCCCTCATTGATCAGCAGCACGCTGACGTCGCCGACACGCTCTTCCAGTGCACGCACCCGGCCCTCTGCGGCCTGCAGGCAGCGCAGGGTGTTGCGCACCACCACGAAGACGGCGTCGGCCTGCTCGGCCAGAACCCCGGAAGGCCCGAAGGCCCCTCGACGGCCAAGGTCGATCAGCACATCGTGGCCGCTCTCGGTCTCGATGCCGCGGAACATCTGCGCGAGGACCTTCCAAACCGAGCCCAGGCTCGCCGCCTGCGCGGGGTCGGTGATGCCCGGCAGCAGCAGCCGGTCACGCGGCGACTCCCGCGTGCCGTCCTCACTGCTCAGGTCGATCAGCTGCCGCCAGAATGCCTCACTGAACTCACCTTTGCGGGCA
>NZ_JAYWVC010000279.1:0-8742 GCF_036281785.1 Streptomyces chiangmaiensis
GGTCGCTGACCCGTAGTCAACGTGAGCCAGGAATCCCCCTGCTTCAGCTGGGGGAGGATTCAAGCAGCTCGTCAGAGATCGGCGGGCGCCCCGGGGTGGGCGGCTGGGCCCGCTTCTGCTTCACCAGGCGCTGGTGCCAGGCGAGCAGCGTGCGTGGAGAGACGATTCGGTGTCCGCTAAGCGGGCGGGGCAGCAGCCGGGCCAGTGTGGCCAGCAGCGCCCGGTCCGGCCAGGCAGGCCTCGGGACCCGGACCTGTCGGCGCAGCACCGCGAGCTCGTGCCGCAGGATCAGTATCTCGGCATCCTTGGCCGCAGACGATCGGCACAGCAGCACCAGCCAGGCGAAGACCCGCGTGGCGAACAGGTAGACCATCCGTACGAGCACGAGCACCGATCATGCCGGACAGCCCTCCGGGCGCGTCACAGGTCAACCGCGGTGACAGCCTTGAAGTGCTACGAGAACGAGGCGGTTGGGTGCGCGGGTTGCCCGGGCACACCCGCGATATATACGTGATAGAGTTGCGTATAGATGAATGGGGTTGCCATGACCAAGATGCTCATCGACATCGACGAAGAGGCCCTCGCCGCTGCTCAGCAGGCATTCGGCACCAAGACCAAGAAGGACACCGTCAACCGCGCCCTGTCCGAAGCGGCCACGCGCATCAACCGGGCCAAGGCCCGCACGGAGCTCGCCCGACTGGCTGCCGACGGCGCGGTGGACCTCGACCTGCTGCTGGACAAGAAAAACTACCGGCCCAAGCCTGGCGATAAGCACCGCGACCGAGCGGGGCGGGACGCGGCGTGAACTACCTCGCCGATACCTCCGCCCTGGCGCGCCTGATCCCAGATATCCAGGACGAGTACGGCTTTAACCAGGCCATTGATGCCGGCCTGGTCGGCGTCTGCGACATCACCGAGTTGGAGTTCTGCTACTCCGCCCGCACCGCGGCCGACCGCTCCGCCATCCTCACCCTGCTCGCCGCCGCGTACACGTGGGTGCCGATCCCCGATGGCATCTACCAGCGCGCCCGCGAGGTCCAGCAGCTGCTCACCAACCACGGCGAGCACCGCGGCCCCGGCACCGTCGACCTACTGGTCGCAGCCACGGCCGAACTGTCGAACCTGATCCTGCTGCACCGCGACGCCGACTTCGAAACGATCGCCAAGCACACCGGCCAACCCACCAAGATCCTCCCCGGCCTATAAGGACCGCCGACGCCCCCGGCGCCACCCACACCCAAGACATCCGGCTTCTGTGCTTCAGCAGAGCCGGCTTCGCCGACGAGCTACGTACACGGGCGTCCAAGGATCACACCATCCAACTCATCGACCTACAGCGGCTCTACCAGGGCACGACACCTCGATCTTCGCTGACACTGCGGGTTGAAGAACCGGCAGGTCAAAGGCTGTGAAGCCATTTTGGAGCGCTACGGGTCAACCCGCAGTGCCCGTACCGCCGTTGGGCCCCTACCCGCCCGGCTCCAGACGACCAGAGCGACCGTCCCACAAGGTGCACCCGTACAGCACCGATAAAGGGAGACAGCCTCCTGCCTGAACCCAACACCGGTCCCGCTCCACGAGCACGTCGCCGCCCGCATCCGGGGCCGCCTGCCCGGCGAACTGCCATACGTGCCCACGGACTTCGGACCGTGGCCAGCGGATCGCCGCCAGCGCACGAGGCCCGGCCGCAGCGAGGGTGTCGAGCAAGCGGGAGACGGTCGGGTCCGAGGCCACCGGCCCGAACACGGCGGACTCGGCCCGCAGCATCGCGACATTGGCCAGGCAGTTCCCGCCCAGGGCCACCGCGTGCGCGACATCCAGCAGGACCTTGCCGGGATCATGGATCGCGCGCGCCTTGCGCCACGGCACCAGAGCCGCAGATATCGCCGCGTCCAGCCCCACCTTACGGACGGTCTCGACCAGCAGCACGGCACCGGACTGCGAGACCACCCCGCGACCCTCGCCCTCGACACGGACACGCGGGTAGGACCCGCTACGCCTTTGAAGCGCACCCGGAAGACGACGACTTCATCCAGCCCGGCACGCTCTACCGGGAGGTGATGACGCACACTGATCGGGACCATCTGGTCGACAACATCGTGGCGCACCTGGGCCAGGGGGTGGAACGGTTCATCCAGGAACGGGCGATCAGCGATTACTGGGCGAAAGCAGACTCCGACCTCGGAAGGCGTATCGCCCAAGGCCTCAAGCGTGGGCGATACGAAGCCGGGCAGTGGCTAACTTGATCCTTGATCGGTAGGGGCGGTTCGTGGAACTGTCATGCTTCCGGGGCCAGTTGTACTCCTGCCGCCTGAGAGTAATTGTCATTCCTGAAGATGGGGCTGCTCGCAAGCCCGGGGCTGATTCGTTTTTGGCCTGTGAGCACGGTGGATGGGTCCCGCCTGCTTCGCACCCGTCACCCGCGTCCGTGGGGCGGATGTGCGACAGGCCATCCGGCCGGAGCGGCCCTGCCCACGGCCGGTACGCCACCAGGCGGTGCCTGCCGCCTGGTCGTACCTGGCTGTCAGTCTTTGTGTACGGGACGCAGGGTCACCAGGGCGTTGCCGTCGCAGTAGGTGAGCGGGCCGCCGAAGCTTTGGTCGGCGTGCCGGAACGCCTGGCAGTCCGATGTGCCCCTCCAGAGGGTATTGCCCCGGTGGTCCAGCAGGAGCAGGCGGCGACCGTCTTGCCAGAAGTTGCCGGTGACGGACCGCGCCGCGGGGCTCAGCCCGTGGGGGCGGACCAGCTGGTCGGCGCCTGCGTCCAGGAGCCGGTCCGTGCGGCCGGGCGCACGGATGATCTCGTTCCTGGTGCCGTCGGTGACCAGGTACTCGCCCGGGGCCAGCCGCCGGGAGGGGCGCAAGGTGCCGAAGTAGGGATCGACGACCAGGGCGCCTTTGACGTCCGGCAGTACCATGTGGAAGCCGACGGTCAGCGGAAGTGTGCGGTCCCAGCGGCATCCGGTGTGTGCGTCGCGCGGGGCTTGAGGCTGGTCCCAGACGAAGCGGTACCGCCAGCCGCGGTCCCCGTCACCGGATATCACCCCGCCGGCGAGGACGGTGGCGCGGCAGCTGCCCTTGGCCGGTGCGGTGGCCATGATGACCCGGTCGTTGTCCCTGATGATTCGGTCGACGGTGCCGTCGGGCGGCCGCAGTCCCGCCTGCCAGTGCAGCCCGCCGTCGTCCGGGTCGACGGTGCCGACACGGTCGGGGGTGGCCAGATAGGCCGCACAGTTGTCCCCGCTGCGGGCGTCGGCGGTGGCGGGCACGTCGGCCTGGCAGACGACCCGTACCGCCCCGGACACCGCGTGCGTCCATTGCAGCCCACCCGACAAGGCGTCCCAGCCGGTCAGGCGGCAGGACCCGGGGCGGCAGACCGCCGTCAGCACCACGGAACTGCTTTCCAACAGGAAAACCTGGCTGCCGGGCGGCAAGGCATGCCGCCAGATCAAGAGCCCTTGCTCCGGGTCGAGCCCGGCGATCGCACTCGGCCCCCGGCGGCCTTCCCTGCCGCCGACCAGCACCACCTGGCGACCACCGCCGAGCGCGGAGTGCGCCGCGCCGGGCTGGTGCGAGGTCAACGTGAACTCGGCCGGCAATGCCAGCCGCCAACCCCCCTTCTCTGTGTCATCATTCAGGCGGACCAGCGTGCGGCCCTGACCGAGCAGTCTCGCCGCGGGTGCGTTCAGCGCCCAGGTGCCATCGGGGCCCGGCCGCACCGGCAGCGGAACACGCGAGGCCTCCTCGGGCACCGACTCCCCATCGTCGAACCTCGGCGGCTGCGGGGCGAAACAGCCCGCCACCAGCAGCCCCACCACCACGGCCAGTAGTCCTCGCCACCACCGATGCCACATTGCGCGCCCCCCGGATCCGCCTTCACGGTAGGACGCCCGTAAACCTGCTCACCACTCTTCCGCCTCCTTCGTGATGACCTCGTGGCCGCGAGGGAAGCGAGTGATCGTCAAGACCGCGAACGGGCCCCGGCCGGGCCCGCCAACTCCTTGACCACAGCCTTGACTTGCCTGGTCAGACGGGCCTTGCGTCGCTGGTATCGCTCCAGCACCCCGGCACCTGCTCACCTGGGGCCTCCGAGGAGGACCTCGGTGGGTGTGTCTGAAAGATGTTCCGTACACGCCCTTGGGTCTCGAGTTTCGCTGTTTTCGCAGGGCAGGGTCACTCTGGCGGTTGTAGCTGCTGGTGTTTGGGTCCTGTGGTCTTGGCGGCGGCCCTAGGGTGAGGCTGTGGATGAGCTTGTAGAACAGGTACGGCAACTGGACCAGCAGGGTCGGTCAGCGAAGGCGATCGCCAGAACACTGGGGGTGGGCGTCAGGGATGTCGTCGGGGTGCTCAACGGCGCTGTGCAGGTCTCGGTGTCGGGCCGTGGCGAGCCGCGTTGCTGGGTGAACGCCGGCTGGAGCCGTAGTGTGGATCTCGAGGGTACGCCGCAGTGGACAAGCCTGGATCCGGGGGCTTCCGACGCCGAGGAGGTACGCGGCCTTGTCGCCGTGCTCGTCGCCGCGGACAGCGCGCGCTCCGCGAAGGCCCAGGTTGCCGGGTTCCTGCTGGATGTGTGGTGCCTGGGGGTGAAGAACGCGCTGCCTCCGGAGCCGATGACCCCGAGTCAGCTGGCTGCGCACCGGCACGCCTACTTCAGCGCCTTCGAGGGGCATGTGCAGGTTCCCGCCGCGCTTGCCCGCGCCCTGGTGTTCGGCGCCGCCGACTACGCCCGCGAGCTCGGGTTCGCTCCCGAGGCGGACTTCGATGCCGCCGCCGTTGTGCTCGGTGAGCCAGCCGGTCCCAGCCCGATCCGCTTCGGTCGTGATGGCAAGCCGTTCTACGTCAACGGCCCCTACGACGATCCCGAGGCGATCATGCGGACCTTGCGACACGCCGTCGGCGACGACGGCTTCCACTACACCCTCGCCTTCCCCGAGTAGCCGCGGCGGCGTCGGCTGTTCCGGGCGCGCCAGTAACCGTGTGGGGCGCGCGAGCCGGCAGACGATCACCCCGGCGGGTGACGGGCTGGCTGGTTCGGGCTGTCCGCAGGCCGAACGGCGGCAGCATCAGCGGTGTGGCGACCATGCCGGGGAGGGGATCCGCCGATGCTTCCGAGTCCGCCGTACCGGCGGTCCTTGCTGGCCGTGTTGGAGACGCTGCATGTGTTCACCGCGCCGAGCTTCGAGACCTTCACCGCGATGGTGACCGGGTTGGTCGCGCAGACCGGGGCCAGCACGGTGACCGGGATGCTGACGGGGGCGGGTCTGGCCCGCGCCTGGCCGCACGACCTTGCGCCCCGCAGTGGCGCCGCCGGGAAAGCGAGGGGAGTGGGAAGGTGCCCAGGAGGCTCAGGCTGCGTCGGTGCGGTGCGCGGTGAAGGTCACCTGGGTGTCGTCATTGTCGAGGGCGATGTTCGGGGCCGCGTCCAAAGCCTTGGCCAGCTTGGTCAGGAGCGGCAGCGTAGGGACGGTGTCGGAGCCTTCGATCCGGGAGATCTTCGCCTGGGTGAGGCCCGCGCGGTCGGCCAGTTCGGTCTGGGTGAGCCCGAGCTCGGTACGCCGGTCATACACGGCTTTTCGCCAGGGCCATGGACAGCCGGATCTCGCGACGGGCCTCGGCCACGTCTTCCGGCTCGGTGAAGCCTTCGGCGAGCTTCCGCTCGCGCAGGGTCTTCCAGCGGCTGTGGCTCATTGCTCCACCTCTCCTTCGTCGATGGTGCGGATGAATTCCTCGTGGGCCGGGCCGTGTTCGGCCTCGCAGACCTTTTGTGCGAGTTTGGCGCGCCTGACCTCGGCATCCTCCCGCATTCTTGTCTTGCGGAAGACGGTCAGCAGGACCGCAGTGCGGTTCGGGGTGAGCCAGTACGTGATGCGTATAGCAGCACCGTCGAGGGTCGGGCGCAGCTCCCGGACTCCGTCACCGAGGTAGGGCCGCGTTGGCTTGCCGGTCGCCGCTGCGTGAGAGGCGGTGGCGGTTGGTCCGGCCGCTGGAGGCGGGGACCGGTGCAGCACCGCAGAGGGCGGCGAAGGACGCCTCGGTCCGCATGCGTTCGGGGTTGCCGCCCGCGGTGATCAGCAGCTGGGCCGCGGTGTCGGGACCGACTCCGTAGACGGCCCGCAGGCCGGGGTTGTGGACGGTGACCTCGTGGTCCAGGGCCCGCGTCAGCGCCTCGTGCTCGGCGGTCAGCTCCTTGACGCGTCGGGCGAGGCTTTTGAGCGCGGTCAGGACGGCGGTGTGGACGGCGTCGCCGGAGGGCCGCAGCCGGGCCGGGGCGTCGGTGCGGTCCGCGCTCTTGAGGCGGCCGTACTTGGCGCGGATCGCCTCGGGAGCGGTGATGAGGAGATGGCCGATCTGGTTCAGGGCGGCGGTGCGGGCCTTGACTGCGGAGCGGGCGGCGTTGTGCAGGGCGCGTATGCCCGCGACGGTGTCGTCCTTGGGGGCGCTGGAGGCCCGTCCGGACAGGGCGGCGCGGGCTGCGGCGTAGGCGTCGATGGGGTCGGACTTGCCGATGCGGCGGCGTTCGGCCCGGTCGGGCCGGTTGACCTCCACGACATGAAGCCCCGTCTCGCGGGCGGCGCGGGTGAAACCGGCTCCGTAGGAGGACGTGCCTTCCACGCCGATCGCGATTACGTGGCCGTGGGCGGTCAGGAAGGCCAGGGCCGCGGCGTAACCGGCAACGGTGGTGGTGAACTCGGCGTCCGCAAGATGGCCGCCGTTGTCGCTGATGACCGCGACGTGGAGGGTGTCGGCGTGGGAGTCGACCCCGCCGAACACGTCCTGGTCCGCTGTTGGTGCCGCCGCTGATGTCATGCTGATGGTGCCTTCCTTGCCGGAGGTGGGCACCGGCCGGGTGGCGCAGACAGGACATTGAAGGGGCTTCTGGACCAAGCTCCTATCAGGTCATGTTCCGCCCGGCCGGAGCCATGAGAACAGGTCCCGGCGACCGGACAGAACAGCGGGAAGACAACCCAGCAGGGCGTCAGTCAGTGGCTGGGCCGATGAGGTGGAGTTCATGCGGGGTCGGGTCTACGGGGCTGATCACGAGGACGCCGGGCCGCAGCGCGGGCGCGTGTACACGGAGTTGGTGGCGGGCCCGCTGGATGGTCTGCTCTTGGATGTCACGGACTGGTCGGCGCATGATCGGGCTGGAGGTGTCGCCTTGCGCACGGAGATAGGTCGGTACGGTCCGGGTGGTCGGGCCTTGTATGCGCCCAGGCGGGCGGATGGTCGTCTGTTCGACTGGTGCGGAGACATCCCGTGAGGGTGCGCGCGAAGGAGCCGGCGGGCGTTCTCAAGTTCACCACGGTGAACTTGGTTTATCAGTTCGCACCCGCCCGCTCCCCGACCACAGCGGCCGGGAGGTGTCGACCGTGCATGGCCTGGCGGGATCGCCGAAGGGCTCTTTGCCGCGAACATCTACGTCCAGCACATCGATTGGCTGGTGGTGGTGATGCGGTACTGGGCGCCGTGCGGCAGGCCGTTCACCGTACCCCCGGGCGCGGTGAACGGCCAGCCGGCCCGTTGCGTACGCACCGTCAGGCTGAACCCCATGCCTCGCCCACCACCGGCCTGAAACAGCTGAATGCAGCCGTGTACCTGCTGTTCGCGTAGGGGCCTTCCTACCCGGCTGCCGCCCAAGAGGCCGATGCCTGGGGGTTCCCCCCGAGAAGTGGACACCGGTTCGTATGTTTATGCGGCAAGTGTGAGCATAGCTGAGTGCTGCGCTTCGTAGGCGACGGGGCTCAGCTGTCCGTTCTTCTTGTGGCGCCGACGGGTGTTGTAGCGCGTGAGCCAGCGGAACACGGACAGCCGGCAGGCGCGGGCGCCGTCGAAGCGGCGGGAGCCTTGCAGCGTTTCGCGCTTCAGCGATGCGTGGAAGCTCTCGCAGGCGGCGTTGTCCGCGCTGGTGCCGACGGCCCCCATGGACTGGGTGACGCCCAACTCCTTGCACAGGTCGGCGAATTCCTTCGACGTGTACTGGGCGGATTCAATTGGTCGTCGCAACACCCCGATCGAGGAGGGTGTTGTGGCTCAGGGAAGGGCACGTGCAGCGCTTCGGGCGGGTCGACCGCCGTTGCGGTCGCCGGGGCGGCCACTGGTGAACCGGCGGGCGGAGCGACAGAAGTTCTGGCGGCTGATCGCGAAGGGACTGTCCAGCGAGGAGGCTGCCGTCGCGGCCGGGGTGTCGATGCCGCTGGGGCCCCGCTGGTTCCGTGAAGGTGGCGGCATGCCACCGATCAGCCTTGAGGAACCGTCAGGCCGCTACCTGTCCTTCGCCGAGCGCGAGGACATCGCGCTGCTGCGGGCCAAGAAGTGCGGGGTGCGGGAGATCGCCCGCCGACTGGGGCGCTCGCCCTCGACGATCTCGCGTGAGCTGCGGCGTAACGCGGCCACCCGCGGCGGGCGCCTGGACTACCGGGCCTCGGTCGCGCAGTGGCACGCCGACCGGCAGGCCCGCCGGCCCAAGGACTGCAAGCTCGTGAAGAACGACAGGCTGCGGGAGTATGTGCAACAGCGGCTCGCCGGCAAGGTCGCCGGACCGGACGGGAGCGCAGTGCAAGGGCCTGACGTGCGCTGGATCGGCCGTCGTCACGGGCGGCGCCAGGACCGGCGCTGGGCGCGAGCGTGGAGCCCGGAGCAGATCGCCAACCGGCTGCCGGTCGACTTCCCCGAGGATGGGACGATGCGGATCTCCCACGAGGCCATCTACCAGGCCCTGTACATCCAGGGCCGCGGTGCGCTGCGC
>NZ_JAYWVC010000028.1:0-63772 GCF_036281785.1 Streptomyces chiangmaiensis
GCTGAAACGCCAGTAGCCGTCGTAATTTGCGGTGGTGGTCGTCTTCACATTGCCGTACGAGTCCGAGTACACCGTCTTGACGGTGGTGTACGTGCTCGTGCCCGCCTTGCGGAACTGCAGCTTGACCGGCTGCTTGGTGTAGCCGTGGTACTTGTTGTCCTCCCAGTTGGCACGGCTCAGCTTGCCCGTGGCCGTCAGGGTCCTGCCCTTGACGACCGGCTCCGGACCGGCGTTGACGGTCAGCGTGGAGTTGCGCTGGATGAGGGTGGTGCCGAGACCGCCCTGGTCGGCGTACCCGACCTTGGTGATGTCGAAGGTGCTGCTGCTCGGGTCCTGGCCGTTCCAGGCGATCGCCAGTGCACCGGCGCTCCAGGAGCCCGCGTCCGAGTTGAGGAGCTCGCCTTCGGCCGGGTAGACGTCGATGTTGCCCTTGCAGGTGGCGACGGTCGACGAGGTGGCGGTGCAGGTGGCCGGCTTGTCACCGACGAGCATGTTGCTCGGGGTGCTGTACGAGCCCTTGTAGATGTAAGGGCCGGTCTGGAAGTCGGACGCGGTGATGTCGACGTCGGCGCCGTGCGTCAGGGTGTACGAGACCGAGAACGCGACGTGGTTGGTGGTGCCGACCTTGTACGCCTTGCCGATCTTCAGGTTGGAGAAGGTGGCGTTCAGGGCATAGGGCTCGCCGGCGGCGGGCGCCGCGGCGGTGAACGCGGTCATGCCGGAGGTGGCGTGGGCGGCCTGCAGGACCTTCGCGGCGCCCTCGCGGTAGGACGCGGCGGAACCGTCGGCGTGCGCGGCCGGGACGGCAAGAGCGGAGAGAGCCAGGGCGCCGGAAGCGGCGGCCACAGTGGCACGAATACGCATTGCGTTCCCCAAGTGGAGAAAGGGGCCCACGGGTTGGCTTCACGTGGCGCCCGATTGTGGTGAGTCTGTTGACTCGGTGAGAAGATCCCCGACCGCAACGGAAGGTTGTACGAACCTCGTTCATTTTGTCTTTGCATTGCCGTTGGCCGCCCCTCCCCCCGGCGGTACGGTCCCGTACCCCGTCCACCGCAGCCGCGGAAATCGCCCGGCGGCTCCGGCAGACGGCTTCCAGGCCTCAGTCGAACCAGCGGTCCCGGGCCAGTTCCTCGGTGCGGGAGGGGTCCTCCAGCAGCGCGGCGACCTCGAAGCGGCGCGGCCACTGCCCCGCCGCCCAGGCGAGCCCTGCGGCGACGCCTTCCAGAGTGGCGGCATGAAGCACACCGTCCGCGGTGAGACGCCAGTCGATCTCCACCTCGTCGACGACGAGTTCCTCGTGCTCGACGTACGACGCGGGGGTGGCGGCGCCGAGCAGCACCCGCACGGACTCCGGCACGTCGTGCTCGACGCCCTCGGAGGTGACCTGGCCCGTCACCGACTCGCTCAGCCGCCGCACCTGGAACAACTCCGCAAGATCGGCGGCTCGCGCCGGACGCACGGGCAGCAGTGGAACGCCCTCGGTGAACGGCAGCAGATCGGGCGAGTCGACCACCACCGCGTCGGCGGCGTCCACGACGGTCACCCGGCCGTCGACGACTGCGCGCAGTTCGTCCGGCAGGGTCACCTGCTCCGGGTCCAGATCGGCCAGGGCCCCGTACAGGGCGTGGAGCTGGGCGGCCGAGACGTGGCGCTCGGGGCCGGCGAGCCGGTCGAGCAGCTCGGCGGCACCGCCGGGCTCGTCGAGCAGGGCGGCCACGGACGTCCGTACCCCGAGGGCGCGCAGCACCTGCTCGTCCTCGAAGCCGGTCGCGTCGGCCTCGTCGTACAGACCATGCAGCAGGGGGTCGCCGCCCGCGGCGCGCAGACCGGCGGGGCGCCGCCTGTCGAGCACCGGATGACCGCGCAGCCACCAGGCCGTGTACGGCCGCACGATCTCGTGGGTGCCGTCCGGCAGCAGGATCCGCACGGGCTGGGTGAGCGCGTCCCGCAGCGGGGGCTGCGAGAGCAGGGCCAGGGCCTGGGGCCAGCGATCGTCGTCGACGAGGTCGAGGTCGCGCACGGCCACGATCTCGGTCGCCACCGGCGGTACCGGGGTGTCGGGCAACCGGTCGAGGACGTCCTCGCACCAGACGTCGACGGCGTCGAGGAGCCCGACGTCATCGGGTTCGGCGAAGTCCGAGTCGCGGGGCTCCAGTTCGTCCGGGTCGAGCACCACGTCGGTGGCACGGACGAGGGAGAAGTTCGCGAGCACCCCGCAGGCGGCCAGCGGCTGTTCGCCCCAGCGCTCGGCCACCTCGGCGTCCACGAAGGCGAGTTCACCCTCCCGCATCACGCCTGCGAAGGGGCTGCCGGGCAGGACGAGTTCACCGGCGGGCGCGAGTTCGCCGTCCTCGTCGGGCAGGGCGAGAGCGCCGAGCCAGGGTTCCTCACCAGGCTCGAGCCCGGCGGCACGGACAAGGGCGAGCACGCTGTCGGCCAGCTCCTCGGTCTCCAGACCCTCCTGGTCCCAGCCCGGACCCTCGTCGTCGAGGGAGGCGGCGACGGCGGCCCGCACCTGCGGGGTGGTGAGTACGGCGCGCGGCGTGGCCGGAAGGGAACCCAGCTTCTCCAGAAGGGGGTGGGATGCGTCCGGATGCGCGACCTTCAGGCCCAGGCGGGCAAGGACGTCGGGCGCCACCGGCGGCCCGTCCACGCTGGGCAGCAGGATCTGCCGGGGCCCGATGGTCGTACGCCCGTCGGCAAGCGGCACGGGCAGCCCGGAGAGCCGGTCCGGGTCGACCCCGGCCAGGCTGTCGTACAGCCGCCACCACCAGTCGGGCTCCTTCTCGAGTCCCGCCAGCCGGTCGACGGCCTCCGTCAGAGGCACTCGGGCGACCCCCAACGTCCGCAGCTCCACGCGGCGTTCCAGACCCGCGGGCAGCAGACTGGGCAGCACCTCGGCAAGCACCCGGACCGTGTCGGCGCCCGCACCCTCCACGATCTCGGCGTCCCGCGGACGCAGCGCCTCGGGCAGCTCGGAGTCGTCGCCCGCGTCGTTGGCGGGCGGCAGGAACGCGGTGCGCGGCAGCCGGTCCAGGACCGCCTGGCGCAGCACACCGTCCAGCTCCCCCTTGCCGAGCGGACCGGGAACCAGGTCGATGGCGCCGGACGTCACCGGGCGCCAGGCGGCGAGGAGTTCGGCGTACGCGTCGGCCGCGCGCTCCACCAGGAAGCCGGTCAGCGGACCCGGTGCGGCGTGACGCCGGGTGGTGTCCAGCGGGAACGAGGCGATGAGCAGGGCGGGCACGCCGAGCGCCTCGTCGCTGGGCGTGGGGGCGTGCACGACCGGGGCGGTACGGGGCCGGGCCGGGGTGCCGTCGGTGTTCACGGGAACGGCCCAGGTGACGGACCAGTGGGGGCGCAGCCGCTCCTCGACCGGGCGGTCGACGAGGAGATCCGGGGTGAGGGGGCCGTGCCGGGAGACGGTGCGCCAGCGGGTGGTGCCCTCGCGGGAGTCCTCGACGACCGTGTCGGTGCCGTCGGTGCGACGGCGCAGGGTGCGCGGGCCGGCGCCCTCGATCTCGACGACGACCTCCTCGAGTCCGGGCAGGGCGAGGAGGAGAGCGTCGTCGACGGCCTGGAGGAGACGTTCTGCGAGGTCGGCGGCGGCCGTGTCGCGCAGCGGGAGGATGACGACGGTGTCGTACGGGTCCGGAGCGGTGCCCTCGGCGGCGAATGGCAACCTGAGCAGCGGCACATGGCCGTCGCGTCGGCGGATCTCGTCGCCGAGGCCCCGGCTGTGCCCGGCGGTCTCCTCGGCCAGTGCGCGGGCCTCGGCCAGGGACCAGCGGACTCCGCCGTGCCGGCCGACCACGGCGGGTTCGTCGCTGACGGCGAGGACGGCCGCAAAGCCGACGCCGAAGCGGCCGACGGTGGTTTCGTGACTTTCGCGCTTGGCGGAGGCCCGCAAGGTGGACAGCGACTCGACGCCGGCCGCATCGAGGGGCGCGCCCGTATTGGCCGCGACGAGCACCCCGTCACGGAGGGTGAGCCGGAACCTGCCGGGGACCCGGGCCCGGGCCGCCGCGTCGGCGGCGTTCTGCGCGAGCTCGACGACCAGGCGGTCGCGGTAGCCCCCGAGTACCAGGTCCTCCTCGGCGTTGGCGTCCTCACGGAACCGGGCCGGGCTGGTGGCCCAGGCGTCCAGCACACCGCGCCGCAGGCGCGCCGTCCCAAAGGGGTCCGCGCCCTCGGCCGCCGGCTGCACGAACTTGCTCACGGTTCACTCTCCCTCTCAGCGCGTGCGGGACGAAGGTACCGTGCGCCGGGGGCGCCGTGGACGGCGGAATGCGCCGTCGGCCGAGGTGGTCGCCGCCCCGGACCCTCCCGGGGGACGTTCGGGCACTCCCGTCAGGAGTGCCCCAGCTCCGCCGACGACTCGTCCGACACCGCCGGCACCGAGCCCGAGTCGGGGGACGGCCGCAGCGGGAACGGCTCCACCCTCGTCTCGTCGACCACCGGAGGGGCAGGCCGCGGGGTCTTGGGCATGACCGCCGCCTCCGAGTGCGCGCCGCAGCCGTAGGACAGGGAGACCATGCGGCCGTCCGCCGGGGAGAACTCGTTGGCGCACACGCCGAAGGCCTGCCCCAGCGAGCCGCCCACCGGCACCAGGAAGGCGCAGCTGACGCAGGTCGCGGGCGCCGCCTGGGCCATCGGGGTCTTCGGCCCGAACGCGTCCTCCCAGCGGTCCGCCGCCGTGTGCAGTCCGTAGCGGGACAGCACTCTGGCCCGGCCCATGCCCAATTCCTCGGCCACGGCCGCGATCGATCCACGCGTCGGCGCGATCGGCAGGTTCGCCGGGACCCCTCCGGTCACCTCCGCGTCCTCCGCCTCGACCAGCTCCGCCATCTCCCCGGACACCGCGGCGTTCGGCGGCGGCTCCTCCTCGCCGGAGAACCCGGGCTCCAGGCGCAGATCCTCGGCGTCCGTCGGCAGCAGATCGCCGGGGCCCAGATCACCGGGCCGCAGTCGCTCGCTCCACGGCACCCACTCCGGGGCGAGCAGCGCGTCGGACCCGGGCAACAGCACCGTCTCGTCGAGCGTGACCACCTTCGCGCGCGACGCCCGGGCGACCGTCACCGCCCAGCGCCAGCCCCGGTACCCGAGCTCCTTGCACTCGAAGAAGTGCGTGACCACGCGATCTCCCTCGGACACCATCCCGACGTGCTCGCCGACGACACCTGGCGCGGCCGTCTCCTCGGCGGCGGCGCGTGCGAGGTCGACCGCCTCGGCGCACAGGCGGTCGGGGGTGCGGCTTCGCGTTGTCGCTGCGCTCACGGGTATCGCTTCTCTCCTACGCCGTCTCACGGGTGCGCCCTTCCTCGGCTGGGGGCACGGACGGAGCGGACCAGTGGGCCGCGTCGACGTCCGCACCCGATCGCGCTCGGGCACACCTACACCACCCATTCTGCGGGATGGATGAGAGGCGCGCGGCCGAGAACGATCGCCACGGCGCGCTACGCACGCTACCTTCTCCTGGCCGCTGGGCCCACACCGAGTCGCTCGACTTTCGCGGAGTGCGGTCCTCCGCACACCGGTCGAAGGCCTCGCAGCGACGGCTCGCGGGCCTCGGACACGATTGGTCTGTTCCGTACCCCCGGCCGCCCGGCTCCCGCGGCGCCGCACCACATAATCCTGAAACCCCGGCGCCGCCCGGGCCCCGGCACGACGCCACTCCGTCACGTACGCGCGGTAACCGCACTACCCCTGCCGTTCTCGGGGCACTATGACGGGGTGGCAGCCGCGAGGTCGTCCCAGGGAACCGCCGGGGTCAACGGGGTCAAGGGACGCAGCCGGAGTGGCGGTTCGGGCCGGTTCGGCGGGTCCGTCCGCGCGGTCGGCCGCGCCCTGCGCCTGCCCGTCACCGGCGCCGCCCGCGGCATCCGCAAGGCCACCCACGCGCACGGTGCGGGCGAGTCCGGGCTCGGCAAGCTGATCGAGCTGCACGCCGTGAACGGCGCGGGCGACGTGATGATCACTGTCGCCCTGGCCTCCACCGTCTTCTTCTCCGTGCCGACCGACGAGGCCCGGGGACGCGTCGCGCTCTACCTCGCCATCACCATGGCCCCGTTCACGGTCCTGGCCCCGGTGATCGGCCCGCTCCTGGACCGCCTCCCGCACGGGCGCAGGGCCGCGATGGCGGGCGCGATGCTCGCCCGTGCCCTGCTCGCGCTGATCATCTCCGGAGCGGTCGCGGCCGGCGGACTCGAGCTGTACCCGGCCGCGCTCGGCGTCCTTGTCGCGTCCAAGGCGTACGGCGTCGTCCGCAGCGCCGTGGTGCCACGGCTGCTGCCGCCCCGTTTCTCCCTCGTGAAGGCCAACTCCCGGGTCACCCTCAGCGGCCTGCTCGCCACCGGCGTGGCCGCTCCGATCGGCGCCGGGCTGCACGCCATAGGCCCGAGCTGGACGCTGTACGGCGCCTTCGTGATCTTCGTCGCGGGTACGTTCCTGTCGTTCTCGCTGCCGCCGAAGGTCGACTCCGCCAAGGGCGAGGACATCGCGCTGCTCGCCGCCGACGCCGAGCACCTGCACGGGCCGCACCGCAGCAGGACCCTGCGCCGCCCCGGGCTGCGCACCGTCGGCCCCGCCGTCACGCACGCCCTGGGCGCCAACGCCTCGCTGCGCTGCCTGTCCGGGTTCCTGATCTTCTTCCTGGCCTTCCTGCTGCGCGAGCAGCCGCTCGCGGGAGAGAGCGCGGCGGTGTCCCTCGGCATCGTCGGCGTCTCGGCGGGTGCGGGGAACGCGCTGGGCACGGCCGTCGGCGCCTGGCTGAAATCCCGCGCACCCGAAGTGATCATCGTGACGGTCGTCGCGATGGTGCTGGGCGCCGCGATCACCGCGGCGATCTTCTTCGGCGCCTTCCTGGTCGCGTCTCTCGCGGCGGTCGCCGGGTTCGCCCAGGCCCTGGCCAAGCTGTCGCTGGACGCGCTGATCCAGCGGGACGTGCCGGAGCGGGTCCGCACCTCCGCGTTCGCGCGCTCCGAGACCCTGCTGCAGGTGGCCTGGGTGCTGGGCGGAGCAATCGGCATCGCGCTGCCGCTGAACGGGGTGCTCGGGCTCTCGGTGGGCGCCGCGATCGTCGCCCTGGGCTGGCTGGCGACCCTGCGGGGCCTGCTCGCCTCGGCCCGGCATGGCGGCGCCTCCGCGCCGCGGGTTGCCTGACCGGCGGGGCGTGCGGCACCTGATCGCACGAGTGCGCGGCACGTCGCGCACCCCACGTGGCGAGTGGGCCGGACGTGCCCGATAACCTTCGGCCATGACCGCACTGCGTTCCCGCCGCGCCGTAGCCGCCCTCGGCGCCGTCTCCGCCGGACTTCTCCTGCTGTCCGCCTGTAACAAGCCGACGCCGCTGGCCACCGTCACGGTCGGTACGGACTCCGTGAGCACCGAGACCGACTGCTACAACGACGGCAAGGAAATCACCACCGCGCAGGCGGCGCCGTGCCTCGACCAGAAGTCCAAGGACATCAAGTCGATCAAGGTCGACCCCGATGACACGGTCCGCCTCGGCGTGGACCCGAGCATCGCGGACCAGGGCTGGACGATCCTGATGAACGGTCAGCCGCTGACCGAGTCCAGCAAGAAGACCTACCGCACGATCCCCGGCAGTGTGTTCTTCAACGCGCAGTACGGAGCGAGCGGCAACTCCACCCTCGTCTCGATCAAGGAGGGCGAGAACAAGGTGACGGGTCTGTGGTCCTTCAAGCTCGAGAAGGCTTCCTGATCACGTCCCGCGCACATGTCCTGGTCGCCACCGCGGTCCCGGTCGAACGGGACGCGGTGGCCGAGGCGTTCACATCACCGGTCGTAGAGGTCACTCTCCCGGGGCGCACCCTGCACCGCACCGGCACCCTGGACCTCGTCGCGGCCGGCGTGGGCCCCGCCCTCGCCGCCTCCTCCACCGCCTCCGCGCTCACCGCCGCAGCCCTGCGGGGCGCTCCCTACGACCTCGTGGTCTGCGCCGGCATCGCAGGCGGTTTCGCGCCACATGCGCCCGTCGGCTCGCTCGTCGTCGCCGACGACATCGTCGCCGCCGACCTCGGCGCCGAGACTCCTGACGGATTTCTGCCCGTCACCGAGCTCGGCTTCGGCACCGTCGGTCACCGGCCACCGGAATCACTCGTACGAGACCTCGCCGCCGCCACCGGCGCGCTCACAGGAGGCGTACTCACGGTCTCGACCGTGACCGGAAGCGCCGCGCGCGCCGCGGAGCTGCGCTCCCGGCACCCCCATGCGCTCGCCGAGGCGATGGAGGGGTTCGGCGTCGCCGAGGCGGCCGCCGCGCACGGCACGCCCGTCGTGGAGATCCGCGCCGTCTCCAATCCCGTCGGCCCGCGCGACCGCGTCGCCTGGCGCATCGGCGACGCCCTCGCGGCCCTCACCGAGGGTTTCGGGAAGCTCGCGCCCGTTTTGGAGAGTTGGACACAGCATGACCGCAACCAATGAGCCCCTCCGGATCGCCTACTCGCCCTGCCCGAACGACACCTTCGTCTTCGACGCGTGGGCGCACGGCCGTGTCCCGGGCGCGCCCGCCCTCGACGTCACCTTCGCCGACATCGACATCACCAACGGCATGGCGGAGCGCGGCGAGTTCGACGTACTGAAGGTGTCGTACGCCGTCCTGCCGTACGTCCTCGACGAGTACGCCCTGCTGCCGTGCGGCGGCGCGCTAGGCCGCGGCTGCGGCCCGCTGGTACTGACCCGCGAGCCGGGGACCGGGGGTACCTCCCAGCTCGAGCGAAGCCGAGAGCTCGGGGGACTCACCGGCCGGACGGTCGCCGTGCCCAGCGAGAAGTCGACGGCGTATCTGCTCTTCCGGCTCTGGGCCGCGGACACCGTGCCCGGCGACGTCGGCGAGATCGTCGTCATGCCGTTCCACGAGATCATGCCGGCCGTGCGGGACGGCAAGGTCGACGCGGGGCTCGTCATCCACGAGGCGCGATTCACATTCCAGAACTACGGGCTGCACAAGCTCGCCGACATGGGCGAGCACTGGGAGGACACCACCGGCCTGCCGATCCCGCTGGGTGCGATCATCGCCAAGCGCTCGCTGGGCGCGGACACGCTGAAGCTCCTCGCCGACTCCGCCCGTACCTCCGTGCGCGCGGCCTGGGACGACCCCGAGGCGTCGCGCGCGTACGTCATGGAGCACGCGCAGGAGATGGACCCCGCGGTGGCGGACCAGCACATCGGGCTGTACGTGAACGAATTCACCGCCGACCTGGGCGAGGACGGCTACGCGGCGGTCCGGGGCCTGCTCACACGTGCGGCGGCCGAGGGACTCGTACCGCCCCTCGGCCCGGACGCGCTCGTCTTCCCCTGACCGGGATCAGACGTCCAGCTGGTCGGCGACCGCGCGCAGCAGCCCCGCGATCTTCTTGCCGGAGGCCTTGTCGGGGTAGCGGCCCTTCTCGAGCATCGGGGTGATGTTCTCCAGGAGGGTCGTCAGGTCCTGGACAATGGACGCCAGTTCGTCCGGCTTCTTGCGCTGCGCCGCGGCGACCGACGGCGTCGGGTCCAGGAGGCTGACCGACAGCGCCTGGTCGCCGCGCTGGCCCGCGACGACTCCGAACTCCACGCGCTGTCCCGGCTTCAGGGAATCGACTCCGGCGGGAAGTACCGAGGAATGGACGAAGACGTCGCCGCCGTCGTCGCGGGAGAGAAAGCCGAAGCCCTTCTCGTTGTTGAACCACTTGACCTTGCCAGTCGGCAAAGCACACGCTCCCTCGATCCGTCCTGGACATGCCCGGACGCCCTTGAACTGCCGTTGAACCACCTTACCGGGGGTCTCTCCAGGGGAACACGCCTTAAAACGGACCTGAGCCTCTATGCGCCTGGTGTGGCGGGACAGCGGCTCGGATGAGTGAGGGAAGTGTGACGGCCAACCGATGTGCCGGTAGAGAGTCACGCGGGAGACTCCGAGAGCCTCGGCAATGGCACTGATGCTCTCCCCCTTGACCTTACGAGCCTTGGCCACCGAGCAGATCCTCAGTGATGACGGTCGATTCGATCAAGAGACGACACGAAGGTTGCTACAGAACTGGGGTGATGGGTGACAGAGAGGACGGAGCTGGACACATGAGACAGAACAGGAGAACGATCAGGACCATCGGGCCAGGACAGCCGGTCGACATGGACTCGATGGACGCCATGGCGGCTACGGCGAACGCCGGACAAGCAGACCAGGGACTGAGGAACCTTCAACAGAGCTTCCTGGACTCAGAGAGCGTCTCCGTATTCCTGGGCCTTTTTGCTGCCCTGGGCTCCCACCGCCATTCCATGCACCCATGGGATCATGAATACAGAACAGAAGGCGCGACGCAGCGAGAGCCATTCACCACGAACCCCGGAGCAGTAATGATGAACACCAACACGGCTTGAGATTCCTCGCACGACCGTACCCATTCACCAGGTCAAGCTGTGGCAAAGCCGACTTCTCCTTACGCCACGTGGCGTAAGGAGTCCTGAGAGCCGCAGCGAGCAGTACCAGCAAGCAGACTCCTTCCCCCGGTCCGGCTTTCTGTTTCCTCCGAGTTGCCAGTCTTGGGAGCGGCCCTGATCCTGGCCACCAATTCTGTCCATTCATCCATGGACGTCAGAGGTTTCTCAGGAAGAACGACAGGTTCTCGCTGGTCATCTCAGCTTCCGCAGATGGACGCCCCACGTCAGTACGCCACGGCCGTTGAAGTCTCGGGCAATGCGGTGTGTGGACTGTCCCTCTCGAACATGCCGGAAGACCTCTTCTCCGTCGGGGTGGAAGTCCTGGTCTATCTCCAGAACCTTCCGCTTCCCGCCCTCTACGCCTTTGATCCGGTAGCCGGTAGCCGGAGCACCTGTGAGCCATGAACGGTTCTCCAGACGGCTCTGTACACCGTTGAGGATGCGGGCTTGGCTGGTGTCCCGCTCAGCCTCAGCGAAGACGGCCGTCATCCGAGCCGTCACCTTCCCTTGGGGGAATTGAGAGGTCGAACCCTTCCGCTGCGCAGACGATGAACTTGCCGTGTTGCTGCGCCCACTCCAGTAGCTCAAAGCCGGTCCATCCTGGCGGCAATGATCGCGTCGAACTCATCGGCCTGGGACGTGAGCCACTTCCCCGGCTTGGGCCGCTTGAAGGGGCTCATCGAGCCGGACACGTCCGTGTGCCTCTCCCACCAGGACGCCGGACAGGGCAGGAGAGCTGACGTGGTGTCGGATCACGCCACGCTGTCACTCGATCGACGAGGAGCCGTCCGAGTCCAGGGGTTGGTGACAAGGCGTCGCCGAGTTGTTCCTGGCGCTGGGAACTACCCTGGTCCGGTGCGTGACAAAACCCAAGCGAACTCCGCCGCGGCCGGCGACCGACTCATCCGTGCCGGTGCCATCGTCTTCTTCGTCGGAGCCCTGGCCACTTTGGTCACAGTGGCCCCGATGCTGCTCGGGACGAAGCCTTTCCCGACCTACATGTTCGGTCTGAGCATGCTCATGGCCGTGGGCTTCCTGTTGGCCGGGGCGGGGGTGCTCCAGTCGATCGCGGAGGGCCGCAGGCGGGCGCGCGAGGTCCGGTCCTAGGCCCTCGGCCCGCCGTCACCGGATACGTACGCGCCCAGCCAGGCGGGGAACTCGGTGAGGGCGGTGAGGACGACGTCCGCACCCGCGGCCCGCAACTCGTCGGCGGTGCAGGGGCCCGTGGCGACGGCGACGGAGACCGCCTCGGCGCCGCGGGCGCCGCGGACGTCCCCGACGTGGTCGCCGACATAGACGGCCGCACCGTGTTCGATCAGCGCCTCCGCCTTCCGCTCCGCCCACAGGTCGCCGATCACCGCGTCGGGCTCGATGCCCAGGTGCTCCAGGTGCAGCTTGGCGTTGGGCTCGTACTTGGCGGTCACGACGATCGCGCGCCCGCCGGCCGCCCGCACGGCCCCGATCGCCGGACGGGCCCCGGGCATGGCGGGCGTCGCGGCGATGGCGACGGCGGGGTACATCTCGCGGTAGAGGTCGGCGGCGGCTGCGATCCGGTCCGCGGGGAACCAGTTGACCAGTTCGTCCTCCAGCGGCGGACCGAGCCGGGTGATGGCCAGATCGGCGTCGATGTACGTCCCAGTACGCGCGGAAAGCGCCTGATAACAGGCGTGAATACCGGGCCGGGAGTCGATGAGCGTCATGTCGAGGTCGAAGCCGACGGTCAGGGCGCGAGAGGTCATATGGGCGATTGTCCCAGGTGGCGTCGGCGGGCCGGGGCAGGGTCACCTGTGCCGCCCCGGCCCGCCGTGTCTCTCACCTGGCGCGCCGGGCGCGCCAGGTGAGGTACAGAGCGGAGACGACGGCGGCGCCCCGGATCACCCAGGGCCAGGTCTGGCCGATCGCCTCGTTCATATGCCCCTCGGCGATGGGCGTCCCCCAGCGGCCACTCGTGCGGCCCCAGAGCCAGATGGTGCCGGCGGCCGCCGCCAGGCCGGGCACGCCCATGACGGCCCACTTGGACTCGGCGGGGCTCAGCCTGCGGGACGCCCAGGCGATGAGCCAGCCGAGGCCGAGGGCGATCCAGTTGCCGAGCACGGCGCCGGCGAGGAGAAGTACGGCGGCAAGGAGCAGCAGCGGGTTGCGCCGCCCGGTGAGACGGAACAGCCGGCGACGCGGTGCGGCCCCCTCCTCGGCGGCGGGAGCGGTTTCCACGGCGGGCTCGAGGGCCTTCGTGGCCTCCGGCTTCGGCGTGTCACCGGGCGGCGGTTTCAGCAGCTCGGGAATCTCCACGCCACCGACGAACCCGGGGACGGCGTCACCGAGCCCGAACGCGGCGCCGGCCCCGCCCTCCACCCGCCACCAGTCCGGCTGGGTGGCGCTGTCGCCGAGTTCGTGTGCACCGGCCAGATGGGGCGGGGAAGGGGCGTTGCCGGAGGTGTCCGCGGGACCGGGCTCGGCGGGGCGGGGGCGGGGCACCACGCGGCGCAGGCCCTTGGGGCGGTCCTCGGAGTCGGTCGCGCGCTGCGCGGGGACGGCGGCCGGACGGCTCTCGGAGCCCGCTCCGGGGGCGCCCTCGGACGCGGCGGCGACGACCTCGTCGGGCGTACCGAGGCGAGCGAGGATGCGGCGGACGGCGGCCGGGCTGTCGACCGGGGACTTCGCCCGCCGGCGGTCGATCTCGTTGCGCAGTTCGGACACGAGCCTCATGCGCGCGACCGACGGCAGCTGACGCTGATGGGCCAGGTCCCCGACTCGGCTCAGGTAGTCGAAGACCAGTTGGTCGCTCTCGATCCCCACGAATCCCCTCCGCGGTGGGCCCCTTTGAGACGTACCGTATCCCCCGCGAACCGTCCCCGGGGGATATGCCCCCAGCCCCCGGATCGGCCCGCGCAGCCCCCTCCTCGACCTCCCCGCGCCCGGCTTCGCTCGAGCGGAGGGCCCCACGGCGTGCCGGCCGCACCCCGACCCGGCTGAACGGTGTGCACCTCCGCATCACCGCGACAACACCCGCTACCGTTGACCGGATGACCCCCGAGGAGCGCTCACGCAAGGAACCGCCGGGCACGGGCAGCGGCGCCGCCGCACCGCGCTCGCTGGCCGAGTCCCTGCGCGCGCGGGACGACGTCTCCCTGTCCGCGCTCCTGCGGGCCCGCCCGGACCTCATCACCCCCGTCCCCACCGACCTCACCCAGCTCGCCACCCGGGCCGCCACCCGGGCGAGCGTCGTCCGTGCGCTGGAACGCCTCGACCGGTTCGCCCTGCAGACCGCGGAGGCCCTGGCCGTGGCGGGGGACCCTGCGTCGTACGACGAACTCCTCGGTCTGATGGCCGGTGACGACGGACCGGAGGCCGACCCCGTCGTCACCGAGGCGCTGCCCCGCGCCCTCGCCACGCTGCGCGACCAGGCCCTCGTCTGGGGCGCCGACGACCGGCTCCGGCTCGTCCGCGCGGCCCGGGAACTGCTCGCGCCGTCCCCGCAGCACCCCTCGCCCACCGGCCTCGGCCCCACCGTCGCGGAAGCCGCCGCCGGCATGTCCCCGGGCCGGATCCAGGAGATCCTGACCGCGGCCGGGCTGCCGACCACGCACGACGCCGTGTCCGCCATGGCCTCCCTCTCCGGCCTGTTCAGCGACCGCGCCCGTATGTCCGCACTCCTCGAAAGGGCCCCGGCCGAGTCCCTGGAGGTGCTGTCCCGCCTGGTGTGGGGTCCGCCGTACGGCCAGGTCACCCCGAACCCCGCGCCACGCCTGCGCTGGCTCCTGGACCGCGGTCTGCTGCTGCCCTCTCCCAGATCCTCGGCCTCGCTCGAGCAGGGGAGACCCCCGTCCCCGGGCACGGTCGTCCTGCCTCGCGAGGTGGCCCTGCACCTGCGTTCCGGCCGGGCGCACCGCCACACCGAGCCGTTGCCGCCCGCGGTCGAGGCCGCCGGCCACCGTCCACAGATGGTGGACGCGACCGCGGCAGGCCAGGCCTACACCGCGCTCGCCACCGTCGAGGAGCTCCTGAAGGACTGGGACGAGGGCGGTCCGTCGGTGCTGCGCGCGGGCGGCCTGAGCGTGCGGGACCTGAAGCGGACGGCCGTGGCGCTCGACGTGTCCGAGCCCGTAGCCGCTTTCTGGGTCGAACTCTCCTACGCAGCGGGCCTGTTGGCGTCCGACGGCGAGGCTGACGAGCAGTACGCGGCGACCCCCGCGTACGACGAGTGGCTGGAACTTCCCCCCGCCGAACGCTGGACCCGGCTGGCCACCGCCTGGCTGACCGCGACCCGCACCCCGGGGCTCGTCGGCGGCCGGGACGCGAAGGACCGTGCGCTCTCCGCGCTCGGCCCGGGCCTGGACCGCTCGGCCGCGCCGGAGGTCCGCCACCGTGTCCTGACCTTGCTGGCCGGTCTTGCCGAGGGTGCCTCCCCCGTGCAGGAATCCGTCCTGACCCGCCTCCGCTGGGAACGCCCCCTGCGCGGCGACCGGCCCGCGGCCGACGACCTGCGCACCCGGCTCGCCCAGTGGGCGCTGTCCGAGGCGGAACTGCTGGGCGTCACGGGCGGCGGCGCCCTGTCCGCGCACGGCCGCGCCCTGCTCGGCGAGCGCCCGGACCACACGCCGGCCGCCGAGCCGACCGGTCCGGGCGACAAGCTCCCCGTCCACCGGCAGCACCATCGCCCCACCCCGCACGAGCCCCTCACCGCAGGCGAGCAGACGGCCGCCGCCTCCCGCGCCGCGCGTCTGCTCGCCCCACTGCTCCCCGAGCCCCTGGACCACGTCCTGCTCCAGGCGGACCTGACGGCGGTGGCGCCCGGCCCCTTGCAGCGGCCGCTGGCCGACATGCTGGACGTGCTCGCGGACGTCGAGTCCAAGGGCGGCGCGACGGTCTACCGTTTCACGCCCGCCTCGGTGCGCCGCGCCCTCGACGCGGGCCGTACGGCGTCCGACCTGCACGCGTTCCTCGCCACGCACTCGCGCACCCCGGTCCCGCAGCCGCTCGCGTACCTGATCGACGACGTGGCCCGTCGGCACGGGCACCTGCGCGTCGGCGCGGCCTCGGCATACCTGCGCTGCGACGACGACGCGCTGCTGAACGAGATCCTCGCCGACAAGCGTTCGGCCGCCCTGCGCCTGCGCCGCCTGGCTCCGACGGTCCTGGCCGCCCAGTCCGATCCGGCGGTACTCCTCGACGGCCTGCGCGCGATGGGCTTCGCTCCGGCGGCCGAGTCCGCGGAGGGCGACGTCCTGATCGCTCGCGCCCACGCCCACCGCACTCCGCCCCGCACCCCGCCCGAGCCGGTCCCGGAGGGCCCCCCGACCCCCGACGCCACCCTCCTGACGGCGGCCCTCCGCGCCGTCCGCGCGGGGGACCTGGCCTCGACGACACCGCGCAAGACGACGGGAGCCCCCGCCTCGGGCGGTGTCCTCCCCCGCACGACCTCGGCCGAGACCCTCGCCACCATGCAGGCCGCCGTCCTCACCGGCGAGTCCCTCTGGATCGGCTACGTCAACGCCGAGGGCAGCGCCAGCCAGCGCGTCATCGCGCCCATCCGCGTGGACGGCGGCTTCGTCACCGCGTACGACCACACGGCCGACGAAGTGCGCACCTACCCGTTGCACAGGGTCACCGGGGTGGCAGAGCTCGCGGACGACCAACTGTGATCACCCCCGTATGAGGCACACTGGACGTTTGGCCGCATGGATTGGCCACACGGAAAGGGTGCCGCGCGTGAATGGTCCGCTCATCGTTCAGTCCGACAAGACCCTGCTCCTCGAAGTCGATCACGAGCAGGCCGACGACTGCCGTCGGGCCATCGCTCCGTTCGCCGAACTGGAGCGCGCGCCCGAGCACATCCACACCTACCGGGTGACCCCGCTCGGACTGTGGAACGCGCGGGCCGCCGGGCACGACGCCGAGCAGGTCGTCGACGCCCTCGTGCAGTACAGCCGGTATCCGGTGCCGCACGCGCTGCTCGTCGACATCGCCGAGACCATGGACCGGTACGGGCGGCTGACCCTCACCAAGCACCCGGCTCACGGCCTGGTCCTGACGACCACCGACCGGCCGGTGCTCGAGGAGGTACTCCGGTCCAAGCGGATCGCCCCGCTGGTCGGAGCCCGGATCGACCAGGACACCGTCGCCGTCCACCCCTCCGAACGCGGGCAGATCAAGCAGATGCTGCTCAAGCTGGGCTGGCCCGCCGAGGACCTCGCAGGCTACGTGGACGGCGAGGCGCACCCGATCGAACTGCGTGAGGACAGCTGGGCGCTGCGCCCCTACCAGAAGCAGGCCGTGGAGAACTTCTGGCACGGCGGCAGTGGGGTCGTCGTGCTGCCCTGCGGCGCCGGCAAGACGCTCGTCGGCGCCGGATCGATGGCCCAGGCCAAGTCCACCACTCTCATCCTGGTCACCAACACCGTCTCCGCCCGGCAGTGGAAACACGAGCTGGTGAAGCGGACCTCCCTCACCGAGGACGAGATCGGCGAGTACTCCGGCACGCGGAAGGAGATCCGCCCGGTCACCATCGCCACCTACCAGGTGCTCACCACCAAGCGCAAGGGTGTCTATCCGCATCTGGAGCTGTTCGACTCCCGCGACTGGGGCCTCATCGTCTACGACGAGGTGCACCTGCTGCCCGCGCCCGTCTTCAAGTTCACGGCGGACCTGCAGGCACGGCGACGGCTCGGGCTGACGGCGACGCTGGTGCGCGAGGACGGCCGCGAGTCGGACGTGTTCTCCCTCATCGGCCCCAAGCGCTTCGACGCGCCGTGGAAGGAGATCGAGGCCCAGGGGTACATCGCGCCCGCCGACTGCGTGGAGGTGCGCGTCAACCTCACCGACTCCGAGCGGCTCGCCTACGCCACCGCCGAGACGGAGGAGAAGTACCGGTTCTGTGCGACCACCGACACCAAGCGCAAGGTGACGGAGGCCCTGGTGCGGCGCTTCGCCGGGCAGCAGATCCTCGTCATCGGGCAGTACATCGACCAGTTGGACGAGCTGGGTGAACACCTGGACGCGCCGGTCATCAAGGGCGAGACGACCAACGCCCAGCGCGAGAAGCTCTTCGACGCCTTCCGCGAGGGCGAGATCAGCGTGCTCGTCGTCTCCAAGGTCGCCAACTTCTCCATCGACCTGCCCGAGGCGACCGTCGCCATCCAGGTGTCGGGGACGTTCGGGTCCCGGCAGGAGGAGGCCCAGCGGCTCGGACGGGTGCTGCGGCCCAAGGCCGACGGCCATCAGGCCCACTTCTACTCGGTCGTCGCCCGCGACACCATCGACCAGGACTTCGCCGCCCATCGCCAGCGCTTCCTGGCGGAACAGGGGTACGCCTACCGGATCGTGGACGCCGACGAGCTGCTGGCCGAGAGCTGAGATCACGGCAAAAAGGAAGCCACAGGAGGTGTGCGCGCGGTCAGGGTCCGTCAGAGAGCGGACCGGGCCCTCGCACCCGGGCGGTGCCGCCCGGCTGTGGCATACGAGCGGGCGCCCGGCGGGACGCCTGTCAGCGGTGGCTGCGGACGCCCGCCTCTTCGCCGTACTCCCCGAGGAGGACCACGTCGATCGCCGCGCCCACGAACACCTTGACGGCACGCAGGGCGTCACCGAGGCGATGGCGTCGGTGATCCACGTCGAGGGCGGTCGCACCGGGCGGCGGACCCTTCCGGGCGGGGGTGAAGGTTGCTGCGCTCATGTCTCCATGGTGGAACCGCCCGCCACGAATGGCGTCGGACCAAGGACGTAACCTTCCCGGCTCCCCCGTACCCCTCCGGTCGGCCCCGTGTCGTGCTCCGGAGGGACGCTGTCCCCTAGGGCACGAGGTCGCGACCCCGACGCCCCGGAAAATCCGTTGGCCGCCACATCCACCCGTCACCTAGAATCCGCTCTCTTGCCCGCCTCCCTTCACGGAGAGCCGTCGTCCGGACGGAAACCGGACGGCACAACCGCCACCAGCCATCGCGAGGAGCCCGCCGGCGCGCGCATGCGTTCCGATCGGCCCGCCCTCCCCCGCGTCCTCGAATTCGCTCGAGCAGGGGGATCCACCGCCCCGGAGGCACCTTTCCGTGTCCAGCCCGTCAGCCCCGTCCGCCCCCGAACCCCTCCCAGACCCGTCCGCGACCGGCCCCCTCTCCCGCGAGCGCTCCCATCTCACACAGTCCCGGGCCGCCCTGCGCGCGATGCGCGAGGACGTGGAGAACCTCGACATCAGCGACGTCACCGCGAACTGGGTCAACGCCGAGGTTCTCGCCCGTCAGATCGACGGGCGCATCGAGGCCCTCGCGGACCTCAGCCACACCCCGCTGTTCTTCGGCCGCCTCGACTATCTCCACGCTCCCCCACTCTCGGCTCCGCTCGAGCGAAGGGACCCCCAGGGCGCCGACCAGGCGGAGGGCGCGGACGGCGAGCGCTTCTACATCGGCCGACGGCATGTGCACGACGCCGACGGCGACCCGATGGTCATCGACTGGCGCGCGCCCGTCTCACAGCCGTTCTACCGGGCCTCGAAGAAGGACCCGATGGACATCGCCCTGCGCCGGCGTTTCGGGTACACCGGCGGCGATCTCACCGCGTACGAGGACGAGCACCTCTCCGATCCCGCTGAGGCGGCCACCACCAGCAAGCTGCTCCAGCAGGAGATCGAGCGCCCGCGTGTCGGCCCCATGCGCGACATCGTGGCCACCATCCAGCCCGAGCAGGACGAGATCGTGCGGTCCGCACTGTCGGGAACCGTCTGCGTACAGGGGGGTCCCGGCACCGGGAAGACGGCCGTCGGCCTGCACCGGGTCGCGTACCTCCTCTACGCGCATCGCGAGCGGCTCGCCCGCGCCGGCACCCTGGTCATCGGGCCGAACAGTTCCTTCCTGCACTACATCGAGCAGGTGCTGCCCGCGCTCGGCGAGCTCGCGGTCAAGCAGGCCACGGTCGGCGACCTCGTCGCGCATGTCGAGGTGCGCGGCACGGACAGCGCGGCCGCCGCCGTGGTCAAGGGCGACGCACGCATGGCGGAGGTGCTCCGACGGGCCGTCCGCTCGCATGTGACGATGCCCACCGAACCCGTCGTGGTGGTGCGCGGCTCGCGGCGCTGGCGGGTGCCGGCGTACGAACTCGCGGGAATCGCCCGCGAGTTGCTCGAGCGGGACATGCGCTACGGCGCCGCCCGGGAGGCCCTGCCGCAGCGGATCGCGCACGCCGTGCTCGTCCAGATGGAGCGATCCGGAGAGGCCCCGGACGACCGCGTGCAGGACGCCGTCGCCCGCAACACCGCCGTGAAGGCGGCGGTCAAGGCGATCTGGCCGCCGGTCGACCCGGCGAAGCTGGTCCTGCGCCTGCTCACCGAGGCGGACTTCCTCGCCACGCACGCGGACGGGGTCCTCGACGGGGACGAGCAGAAGGAGATCCTCTGGGCGAAGCCCGTGCGGTCCGTGAAGTCCGCCACGTGGTCGCCCGCGGACGCCGTGCTGATCGACGAGGTCACCGACCTCGTCCAGCGCACCCACTCGCTCGGGCACGTGGTCCTGGACGAGGCCCAGGACCTCTCCCCGATGCAGTACCGGGCGGTCGGCCGGCGCTGCACGACGGGTTCGGCGACCGTGCTCGGCGACCTGGCGCAGGGCACCACGCCCTGGGCGACGCGGAGTTGGGAGGAGGCGCTCGCCCACCTCGGGAAGGCGGACGCGGTGATCGAGGAGCTGACGGCCGGCTTCCGAGTGCCGACGGACGTGATCACGTACGCCTCCCGGCTGCTGCCGCACATCGCGCCCGGCCTGACACCGGTCGCCTCGGTGCGGGAGAACCCGGGCTTCTTCCGGGTGCGCGCGATCAGCGAGCCGGCCGAAGTGGTCGCCGCATGTGTGGAGTTGCTGCGCAACGAGGGCTCGACCGGCCTGATCGCGGCGGACGCCCGCATCCCGGTGCTTGCCGAGGCACTCACCGCGGCGGGCATCGGCCATCTGGACCCCGGCGAGGAGACGACCCAGGAGACACGGCTGACCCTGGTCCCGGCGTCGCTCGCCAAGGGCCTCGAGTACGACTACGTGGTCCTCGACGACCCGCAGGCGGTCGTCGACGGCGAACCGGACGAAAGGACGGGTCTGCGCCGCCTGTATGTGGCCCTCACCCGTGCGGTCTCGGGCCTGATCGTCACCCACGCGGCGCCCCTGCCGCCTCAGCTGGGCTGAACCGGCCGGGAAACGGACGGCGCGGCCCCGGCGCCGAGGGGAACCGGGGGCCGCGGAACGACAAGGGACGTCGGGGTCCGGGGGGCCTACGTGAACGTGTTGCTGGTCGCCGGTCACCGGTGAGGTCGGTGGGGATGCCTGCCGACACACCACAACCGCCTGCCGGAGACCGGCCTGTGTCACGACGTCACACGGCTCCCGCGCTGCGCGCCGTCGACGACCGTGCGCCACTCCCGTACCGCCTCCGCCGAGACCGGCGCGGTCCAGCCGTGCGGGCGGGCCGCCCCGCCGATGTGGAAGGCGTCGATGCCGGCCGCCCGCAGCCGCGGGACGTGCTCGAGGCGAAGACCGCCGCCGACGAGCAACCGCTGGCTGTAGCCGGGCTCCCCCTGCCGCGCGACCTCGGCGAGCAGGGTGGGCAGTCCCTCGTCCACGCCCTCCGGCGAGCCCGCCGTGAGGTAGGCGTCCAGGCCCGGCACTTCGGCGAGCTGCTTGCGCAGGGCGTCGCGGTCCGCGGCACGGTCGATCGCGCGGTGGAACGTCCAGCGGCAGCCGTCCAGCTCCGCGACCAGCCGCTCCACGGCGCCGAGGTCGGGTCCGCCGTCCTCGCCGAGGAATCCGAACACGAACTCCTCGGCCCCTGCCGCTCGCAGCTCGCGTGCGGCGCGGACGAGTGCCTCGACGTCACCAGCCGTGAACCCGTCGCACAGGCGGAGCATCACGCGCAACGAGATGCCGACGGCGGCGCGGATCCTCGCGAAGGTCTCCGCCGGCGGGGTGAGCCCGTCGGCGGCCATGTCGGTGACCAGCTCGAGGCGGTCCGCGCCTCCGGCCTGGGCGGCGATCGCGTCCTCGACCCCGAGGGCGATCACCTCCAGGACTGCACGCGTGCTCATAGGACCCCTTCCCTTGGTGTTCCCCTGGAGCGACTACAGGTCTAGTCCAATCCAAAGGGTACGACGGCGGGGCGCCCACGGGCGAGAAGACCGCTCCCGAGGTGGCTCAGCCGAAGAGGTTCAGCCCCTCCTCCCCCACCCCCACCAGCTCGCACGACGGGCCCGCCGGCGGACGGCCCGTGTAGAGCCGCACCAGAGTGGAGGCGTCCTCGATGAACCGGGCCGGCGGGCGCTCGCCGTTCCTGTCGCCCGGGCGCCGCGATTCGTGGACGTCGTCCAGGTCAGCGCGCAGCGGGATCAGGGCGTCGCGCTCGACGGCCGGACATTCGGGGTCCCGTACGTCGTCCTGCATTCGTCGTGGGAGCCACGCCAGGGGCCGACCCGCCGACACGGGAGAATGCCCGCATGACCGACCTCGACGCGTTGCGCTCCCGCTGGCTGCGCACCCTGCTCGCGGCTCGGGAGGGCGCCCGCCACCCCGATCCCCGTCTGTACGCCGACGACCTGCTGCGCCGCTGGTCGGAGCCCCAGCGCCACTACCACACGGTCGAGCATCTGACGACGGTCCTCGACCACGTCGACGTTCTCCAGGAGTATGCGGACGACCCCGAGGCGGTGCGGCTCGCGGCCTGGTTCCACGACGCGGTCTACCTGCCGGACCGGTCGACGAACGAGGAGCGCTCCGCGCGTCTGGCCGAGCGTGCCCTTCCCGAGGCGGGGGTGCCGCAGAGCACGACGGACGAGGTCGCCCGTCTGGTGCGCCTCACCGTCAGCCACGCCCCGGAGCCGGGCGACGCCAACGGCGCCGTCCTGTGCGACGCCGACCTGGCGATCCTGGCGGCGGCCCCGCACGCATACGCCGCGTACACGGCCGCGGTCCGTCAGGAGTACGGCTTCGTCCCCGTCGAGGCGTTCCGTGCGGGCCGCGCGGCCGTGCTGCGCCAGCTCCTGGATCTTCCCCGGCTGTTCCGCACGCCGTACGGGCAGCGGGAGTGGGAGGCGACGGCCCGCTGGAACATCGGCGCCGAACTGGAACTCCTCGACGCCTGATCCGGGATCCGTCGCCCACCGGCACGCGCCCGTTCCCACGACCGGTTCGGTCCCGGCCTGCACGCCGCCCCGAAATCCGGTGGGACGGGGTGCAAGACGAACCTCCCGTCGCAGGGCGTGGTCACACGGGCCGGATTCACTCGGGTGGGCGAGGACCAGGGGACGTACGCGTACGCGCTGCGGCGCTGAGCCCGGGGCCTCGCTCCTTGCGCCTGCGCAGACCGGACGCGTGCAGCAGCCGCACCACCTCACGGCTGCCGACCTCCACCGCCCCGGCCTGGACCGCGTCGGCGTACCGATGGGCAGGAAGGTCGTAGTGGTCGCGCTCGAAGGCGCGGCGCGGCACGTCCAGCTTCTCGGCGAACGCGTGCAGTTCGTCGAACGAGAGGTCGCTGATCAGGTGCGACCACATCCGGCCATGACCGGGCCAGGACGGAGGGTCGATGTAGATCGTCACGAGGACGGCGTCCCGCCCGTCGCCAGCCCGAGCGCCCCCACCGCCGCGACCTTCACGCCGGCCTTGGGGCACACCCAGTGGGGGTCGGGCCCGAGTTCCGGCTCCACGTCGAGCGCATGCGGGTCACCGGAGCCGCAGACGGGGCACAGCGGCCAGCGTCCGTACCGCTCCAGCAGGGCGTCCTGGACGTCCTGCGCGACCAGTCCCGCCACGTAGGCCGCGCCGTCCGGCCACTGTTCGACCCACCAGCGCCGCTGTACGACGGAGTCCTCGACCAGCGAGACGACGTCCGCCTCGGCGACCTCACCCGCCACCAGATCGGCCAGCACGAGGGCGCGGGCGGCGTGCAGCGTCTGCTCCAGGGGACTGATGGGATCCATGCCCCTATTGTGCGCACTCTTGACCGCGCGTCCGAACGGAAAATATCTTTCATACCGTGACCCACGATGTGAAGGAAATTTTCGCGGGGTCGATGGGCCTGAACGCGCCGCCCGCCCCCGCCGCACTCGCCGCCAAGGTGCGGACCCTCGCGCCCTCCATGACCCGGTCCATGCAGCGCGTCGCGGAGGCCGTCGCCGGTGACCCGGCCGGATGCGCGGCGCTCACGGTCACCGGGCTCGCCGAGCTGACCGGTACCAGCGAGGCCACGGTGGTGCGCACGGCCCGTCTCCTCGGCTACCCCGGATACCGCGACCTGCGGCTCGCCCTCGCGGGACTCGCCGCGCAACAGCAGTCCGGCCGCGCCCCGTCCGTCACCGCCGACATCCACGTCGACGACCCCATGGCCGACGTTGTCGCAAAACTCGCCTACGACGAGCAGCAGACCCTGGCCGACACGGCGGCCGGGCTCGACACCGTGCAGCTCGGCGCCGCTGTCGCCGCCCTCGCCACCGCACGGCGCATCGACGTGTACGGCATCGGGGCGTCCGGGCTCGTCGCCCAGGACCTCGTCCAGAAGCTGCTGCGGATAGGGCTCATAGCCCATGCGCCCAGCGACCCGCACCTCGCCGTCACCAACGCCGTGCAGCTGCGCGCCAAGGACGTGGCGATCGCGATCACGCACTCCGGCTCCACCGGCGATGTCATCGAGCCGCTGCGCGTCGCCTTCGAGCACGGCGCGACGACCGTCGCGATCACCGGCCGCCCCGACGGGCCCGTGACGCAGTACGCCGACCACATCCTCACCACGTCCACGGCGCGCGAGAGCGAACTGCGACCGGCCGCGATGTCCTCCCGTACGAGCCAGCTCCTCGTCGTGGACTGCCTGTTCATCGGCGTCGCGCAGCGTACGTACGAGACGGCGGCACCCGCGCTGTCCGCCTCGTACGAGGCCCTGGCGCACCGTCACAACCCACGGGGTGGAACAAAGCGCTAGCGCCGACCGTCTTCCTTCCAGAGCTGCGCCCCACCGGAAAGAGCCGTCGCCCATGACCACCTCACCCCACCCCCATGAGCTTCGAGCAGAGCTGGAGACGCTGACCACCGAGGCGTTCCGGTCCGAGCTGGCCGAGATCGACCGGCTGCCGACGCTGGAGATCGCGAAGATCATGAACGGTGAGGACGCGACCGTGCCGGCCGCGGTCGCCGAGCGGCTCCCGCAGATCGCCGCGGCGATCGACGGCATCGCGGAGCGGATGGCCCGGGGCGGCCGGCTCGTCTACGCGGGCGCGGGCACCGCCGGCCGGCTGGGCATCCTCGACGCATCCGAGTGCCCGCCGACCTTCAACACGCAGCCGTCGCAGGTGGTCGGCCTGATCGCGGGCGGCCCCGGCGCGATGGTGACGTCGGTCGAGGGCGCGGAGGACTCCAGGGAGCTGGCGGCACAGGACCTCGACGCGCTGGGGCTGACGGACCGTGACACGGTGGTCGGTGTCTCGGCTTCGGGGCGCACGCCGTACGCCGTCGGCGCGGTGGAGTACGCCCGGACATGCGGCGCGCTCACCGTCGGTCTGTCCTGCAACGCGGACAGCCCCCTCGCGGCCGGCGCCGACCACGGCATCGAGGTCGTGGTCGGCGCCGAACTGCTGACCGGCTCGACCCGCCTGAAGGCGGGCACGGCGCAGAAGCTGGTCCTCAACATGATCTCGACGATCACGATGATCCGCCTGGGCAAGACCTACGGGAATCTGATGGTCGACGTCCGTGCCTCCAACGACAAGCTCCGTGCCCGTTCCCACCGCATCGTGGCGCTGGCGACAGGGGCGGCGGACGAGGAGATCGAACGTGCCCTGACGGCCACGGACAGCGAGGTCAAGAACGCCATCCTCGCGATCCTCGGGGGTGTGGACGGACCGTCGGCGGCGCGGCTGCTCGCGGAGAGCGGGGGGTACCTGCGCACGGCGCTGGGGAAGGCTGCGGGCTGACCCGAGGAGGCCCCCTCAGGCCGCCTCTTCGAGGAAGAACCGGGGCCGCTCGCGCGCGGTGCGCGGCGGGCGACCCCGTCCGAGCGGGAACCGTCCGCCGCACACCCGATGGGAGCCGGGCGTTACGCCTTGGCCCCGGAGACCTTTCCGGCGGGCCTGTGCTCGCCGGCTCCCTCGGCAGGGGAGCGCTGCCCGTCGACCGGGGTGCGGCGCGGGATGAAGGACGCCACGGCGAAGGCGAGAAGCGCGGCACCGGCACCGATGGCCAAGACGGTCTTGAAGCCGTTCTCCGACGGCAGGGTGGCGGGACCGAGGGTCGTCGTCATGTTGGCCAGGATCACGCCGGCCACCGCGCTCGCGGTCGATGTGCCGATGGACCGCATCAGGGTGTTGAGGCTGTTGGCGGCCCCGGTCTCGGAAGCGGGCACGGCCCCCATGATGAGCGCGGGCATCGCGCCGTACGTGAAGCCGATGCCGCAGCCGATGACGCAGGAGACGAGCACGAAGTGCCAGACCTGGTCCATCAGCACGATGTTGATGCCGTAACCGGCGGCCACGATCAGCGCTCCGATCATCAGGGTCACCTTCGGGCCCCTGGCGCGCGAGACGGCGGCGGAGACCGGGGCCGTCGCCATCATCACCAGCCCGGACGGTGCCATGACCAGGCCGGCCGTCAGCAGCGACTTGCCGAGGCCGTAGCCGG
Organism: Streptomyces chiangmaiensis; assembly: GCF_036281785.1. Classification (NCBI taxonomy): domain Bacteria; kingdom Bacillati; phylum Actinomycetota; class Actinomycetes; order Kitasatosporales; family Streptomycetaceae; genus Streptomyces; species Streptomyces chiangmaiensis. The sequence goes on from NZ_JAYWVC010000028.1 coordinate 26,067, forward strand.
TGGCCGCGGGCAGCTGCAGCAGCTGCGGAAGGACGAGGGACATCGCGAACATGCCGAAGCCGAGCGCCACCGAGGCGAGGTTGGTGACCAGCACCTGACGGCGAGCGGTGGCGCGCAGATCCACCAGCGGCTCCTTGACACGCAGTTCGAATACGCCCCACACCAGCAGAATCACGACGGCGGCCACGAAGAGGCCGAGGGTGGTGCCGCTGCCCCAGCCCCAGTCGGCGCCCTTGGAGATCGCCAGCAGGAGGCACACCAGTCCGGCCGCCATGCCGAGGGCGCCGAGCACGTCGAACCGGCCGCCCGTCCGCACCTCGGACTCCGGCACGAACACCAGCACGACGACGGCGGCGACGGCACCGAGCGAGGCCGAGGTCCAGAACAGCATGTGCCAGTCGAAGTTCTCGGCGATGACCGCGGCGGCGGGCAGACCGAGGGCGCCGCCGACGCCGAGCGAGGCGCTCATCATCGCGGTCGCCGAGCCCAGCCGCTCGGCGGGCAGTTCGTCGCGCATGATGCTGATGCCGAGCGGGATGACACCGGCGGCCAGACCCTGCAGGGCGCGTCCGACGATCACCGGCGTCAGGGAGTCGCTGAGGCCGACCGCGACCGAGCCGATCACCAGCATGGACAGGCCGACCAGCAGCATGCGGCGCTTGCCGTACATGTCGCCCAGCCGACCCATCACCGGGGTGGCGACGGCGGCGGCGAGGAGGGTGGCCGTGACGGCCCAGGCGGTGTCCGCCGACGAGCCGTGCAGGAGCTTCGGCAGCTCCGGGACGATCGGGATCACCAGGGTCTGCATCAGCGAGACCACGATGCCGCCGAAGGCGAGCACCGCGACCAGAGCGTTCGATCTCGGCACCGCGGATGTTCCGGCCCCGGCGGGCCGGGCGGGTGCGTCGGGCATGGCAGGAGCCTCCGTCGGAGTGCAGATGTGCTTGACTCAGGCAACCTATCCCCCTTGATTGACTTAAGCAAATTAAATTCCGGGCGACTGCCCAGTCCGGAGGTGCCGAGCAGACGACGCCAGGGCGGCCCTGTTCACAAGGGCCGCCCTGGCGTCGTCGGGTGCCGCCTCAGCTCAGCGTCTTGAGCGCTGCGGCGTCGTACGGCGCCAGCTCGTCGAACCGGTTGCCGAGGACCTTCGCCGCCCATTCCGGGTCCTGGAGCAGCGCGCGGCCCACGGCGACCATGTCGAACTCGTCGGCCTCCAGGCGGTCCAGCAGGTTGTCGATGCCCTTGAGCGGGGAGCCCTCGCCCCGGCGGAGGGAGCCGATGAAGTCGCCGTCGAGGCCGACCGAGCCGACCGTGATGGCGGGCTTGCCGGTGAGCTTCTTGGTCCAGCCGGCCAGGTTCAGGTCGGATCCCTCGAACTCGGGGAGCCAGTAGCGGCGGGTGGAGGCGTGGAAGACGTCCACGCCCGCCGCGGCCAGCGGGGTCAGGATGGCCTCCAGCTCCTCGGGGGTCTCGGCGAGCCTGGCATCGTACGCCTCCTGCTTCCACTGGGAGTAGCGGAAGAGGACCGGGAACCGGGGGGAGACCCGCTCGCGGACGGCGGCGATGATCTCCGCCGCGAACCTGGTGCGGGCCACCGGGTCGCCGCCGTAGGCGTCGGTGCGGCGGTTGGTGCCCTGCCACAGGAACTGGTCGAGGAGGTAGCCATGGGCGCCGTGCAGCTCCACGCCGTCGAAGCCGATGCGCTCGGCTTCGGCCGCGGCATCGGCGAAGGCGCCGATGACGGCGTCCAGGTCGGCCTGGGTCATGACCTTGCCGTCCTCGGTCCCGTCGATGCGCAGGCCGGAGGGACCGACGACGGGGGCGTCGGCGACAGGCGGCTGGCCCTGCTTGCGGACCATGCCGATGTGCCACAGCTGCGGCACGATCGCGCCACCCGCCGCGTGCACCGCCTTGGCCACCTCGGCCCAGCCCGCCAGCTGCTCCGCACCGTGGAACCGCGGGACGCGGTTGCTCTGACCGGCCGACTCGTGGCCCACGTAGGTGCCCTCGGTGACGATCAGCCCGACCCCGGCGGCCGCGCGGCGCGCGTAGTACGAGACCACGTCCTCGCCGGGGACGCCTCCCGGCGAGAACTGGCGCGTCATGGGCGCCATGACGATCCGGTTCGGGACGGTCAGGCCGTTCAGCGTGACGGGACGGGACAGGATCCGGGCCGCGCGGGATGCGGAGGGGGTGACGGTCACGTGGGGAGCTCCTCGGCTGGGGTCGAACAGGAAACCGCATGGTATGTACACATACATCGATCAGCATACCAAGCGGTCGGTCAGACCCTATGTCACGTTTTCGCACCCCGGCGCTCCCCTGGCCCCGGACACGGCCGAGGGCGGCACCCCCTGTCTCCAGGGGATGCCGCCCTCGGTTGAGATCGGACCGGGTCCGAGCCTGAGGTCAGGCTCAGAAGTCCATGTCACCGCCCGGCATGCCGCCGCCGGCGGGCGCGGCGGCCTTCTCCGGCTTGTCGGCGATGACGGCCTCGGTGGTCAGGAACAGCGCGGCGATGGAGGCGGCGTTCTGCAGCGCGGAACGGGTCACCTTCGCCGGGTCGATGATGCCTTCCTTGACCAGGTCGACGTACTCGCCGGTCGCGGCGTTCAGGCCGTGACCCGGGGTCAGGTTGCGCACCTTCTCCACCACGACGCCGCCCTCGAGGCCGGCGTTGACGGCGATCTGCTTCAGCGGGGCCTCGAGCGCCAGCTTGACGGCGGCGGCACCCGTGGCCTCGTCGCCGTTCAGCTCCAGCTTCTCGAAGACCTGGGAGGCCTGGAGCAGGGCCACGCCACCACCGGCGACGATGCCCTCCTCGACGGCCGCCTTCGCATTGCGGACGGCGTCCTCGATGCGGTGCTTGCGCTCCTTGAGCTCGACCTCGGTGGCGGCACCGGCCTTGATGACGGCCACGCCGCCGGCCAGCTTCGCCAGGCGCTCCTGCAGCTTCTCGCGGTCGTAGTCGGAGTCGCTGTTCTCGATCTCGGCGCGGATCTGGTTCACACGGCCCTGCACCTGCTCCGGGGAGCCGGCGCCGTCGACGATCGTGGTCTCGTCCTTGGTGATGACCACCTTGCGGGCGCGGCCCAGGAGGTCCAGGGTCGCGTTCTCCAGCTTGAGGCCGACCTCCTCGGAGATGACCTCGCCGCCCGTGAGGATGGCGATGTCGCCGAGCATGGCCTTGCGGCGGTCGCCGAAGCCCGGGGCCTTGACGGCGACGGACTTGAAGGTGCCGCGGATCTTGTTGACGACCAGGGTCGACAGGGCCTCGCCCTCGACGTCCTCGGCGATGATCAGCAGCGGCTTGCCCGACTGCATGACCTTCTCCAGCAGCGGGAGCAGGTCCTTGACCGAGGAGATCTTCTGGTTGGCGATCAGGATGTACGGGTCGTCGAGGGCGGCCTCCATACGCTCCATGTCGGTGGCGAAGTACGCCGAGATGTAGCCCTTGTCGAAGCGCATGCCCTCGGTGAGCTCGAGCTCGAGACCGAAGGTCTGCGACTCCTCGACGGTGATGACGCCTTCCTTGCCGACCTTGTCCATGGCCTCGGCGATCAGCTCGCCGATCTGGGTGTCGGCGGCGGAGATGGAGGCCGTGGAGGCGATCTGCTCCTTGGTCTCGACGTCCTTCGCCTGCTCCAGCAGAGCGGCGGAGACGGCCTCGACGGCCTTCTCGATACCGCGCTTCAGGGCCATCGGGTTGGCACCGGCCGCGACGTTGCGCAGGCCCTCGCGGACCAGCGCCTGGGCGAGCACGGTCGCGGTGGTCGTACCGTCACCGGCGACGTCGTCCGTCTTCTTGGCGACTTCCTTGACCAGCTCGGCGCCGATCTTCTCGTACGGGTCCTCGAGCTCGATCTCCTTGGCGATGGAGACACCGTCGTTGGTGATCGTGGGGGCGCCCCACTTCTTCTCGAGGACGACATTGCGGCCCTTCGGGCCGAGGGTCACCTTGACGGCGTCCGCGAGCTGGTTCATGCCGCGCTCGAGGCCTCGCCGCGCCTCCTCGTCGAACGCGATGATCTTGGCCATGTGAAGTGGTCCTCCCAGGACTGGGGGTGATTACTTCGGACCGCGCCCGCGCCCGCGACGGACGGCCCCGGCCGGAGGTTCCCTGCCCCACCCGGTCCGTGGCCTCACCGACCCGGTCCTTCTTTGTCACTCTCACCTTCAGAGTGCTAACGCCAATGATTAGCACTCGCCCGGTCCGAGTGCAAGGCGCCCCTGTGAAGAGGGCCCTGCGCCCCGCGTGCCACCGGACAGACCGAGGGGCTCGCACCCCACACGGGATACGAGCCCCTCGACACGTCGAACAGTTCAGTCGTCGGCGCGTGCTTCAGCCGGCCAGTCGGACCATGTCCGCCTGGGGCCCCTTCTGACCCTGCGAGATCTCGAACTCGACCCGCTGGCCCTCTTCCAGAGTGCGGTAGCCGTCCATCTGGATCGCGCTGTAGTGGACGAAAACATCCGCACCACCGTCGACCGCGATGAAGCCGTACCCCTTCTCCGCGTTGAACCACTTGACGGTGCCCTGAGCCATGCCTAACTCCCCTATTACTGGCCCTTGCACAGATCCACACTTCGCGGATCCGGGTCAGACCTCACCCCCCAACGGTTGGGGGCGTGCGCCGGAACGCGTCGACCGCGGCTGAATGTATCTGTCCAACTGCCGTCTGCAACAGGTCAATCGGACGAGAATTCCGGGCACGACCGGTCGGGAATATACAGAGAATTCATCTGAATTCAGGGCAAGTCGGGCCCGGCAAAAGGAATGAATGACGCAAAAGCCCTGCTCACTTTGGCTACTTCTTATCGGGCGCGCAGCAGAGACTCGGGGCTCCCGACGGAGAGACCGGGACCGCGTTCCCCAACTGTACCGCGCTCAACCATGCAGAATTGCCCCCTCCGCTTCTCTCACGGAGAGGGCAATTCGATGAACTCTCGGTGACAGGCATTACCGAGGGTAATGATCACGCGGCTGAACGACCGTCAGCCACCCGCCACAGCCGGGATGATGGAGACGCCGGCGCCGTCCGGCGTCGCCGTCTCAAGACCCTGCTCGAAGCGGACGTCGTCGTCGTTGACGTACACGTTGACGAAGCGGCGCAGCTTGCCCTGGTCGTCCAGGACCCGGGCGGCGATACCGACGTGGTTCTTCTCCAGGTCGGCGATGACCTCCGCGAGGGTCCCACCCTCGGCGGTCACCTCGGCCCGGCCGGCGGTGTAGGTGCGCAGGATGGTGGGGATGCGGACGGTGACGCTCATGGGGTGTGACCTCCGGTCAGGTACGGCTGGCGGGACGGGCGCTCACGCGAGCCCGGCCTCTCGGAAGGAGTCGAGGTTCGGACGGATCGTGGCAGTGAGCCCGGTTCCGGCCACGGCGTCCAACGTCTTGAGGCCGTCGCCGGTGTTGAGGACGACCGTCGTCTTCGCCGGGTCGAGGACGCCGTTCTCGATGAGCTTGCGCGTGACACCGACGGTCACACCACCCGCCGTCTCGGCGAAAATGCCCTCGGTGCGTGCGAGCAGCTTGATGGCGTCGACGATCTCCTCGTCCGTCACGTCCTCCACCGCGCCGCCCGTGCGGCGGGCGATGTCCAGGACGTACGGACCGTCAGCCGGATTGCCGATCGCCAGCGACTTGGCGATGGTGTTCGGCTTCTGCGGCCGTACGACGTCGTTGCCCGCCTTGAACGCGACCGACACCGGCGAGCAGCCCTCGGCCTGCGCACCGAAGATCTTGTACGGCTTGTCCTCGACGAGCCCGAGCTTGATCAGCTCCTGAAGACCCTTGTCGATCTTCGTCAGCTGCGAGCCGGAGGCGATCGGGACCACGATCTGGTCGGGCAGCCGCCAGCCCAGCTGTTCGGCGATCTCGTACGCCAGTGTCTTGGAGCCCTCCGCGTAGTACGGACGGAGGTTGACGTTGACGAAGCCCCAGCCCTCGCCGGCCGGGTCGCCGATCAGCTCGGAGCAGAAGCGGTTCACGTCGTCGTAGTTGCCCTCGATACCGACCAGGTCACCGCCGTAGATCGCGGCCATGACGATCTTGCCCTGCTCCAGGTCGTGCGGGATGAAGACGCAGGTACGGAAGCCGGCACGGGCCGCCGCGGCGCCGACCGCGCCCGCGAGATTGCCGGTCGAGGAGCAGGAGAGGGTGGTGAAGCCGAAGACGCGTGCCGCCTCCAGCGCCTGGGCGACCACGCGGTCCTTGAAGGAGTGCGTGGGGTTGCCGGAGTCGTCCTTCACATACAACCCGCCGGTGACGCCCAGTTCGCGCGCCAGGTTGTCGGCCTGGACGAGCTTGGTCCAGCCGGGGTTCAGGTTCGGCTTGTCGGCGACGTCCGCCGGGACCGGCAGCAGCGGCGCATAGCGCCAGATGTTCGCGGGACCGGCCTCGATCCGCTTGCGCAGTTCCTCGGTGTCGTAGCCCGAGAAGTCGTACGCGATCTCCAGCGGGCCGAAGCACTCCTCGCAGGCGAAGACCGGGCCGAGCGGCACCCGGTGGCCGCACTCCCGGCAGGACAGGGCCGCTGCGGGGCCGAGGTTCACGGAGTCGGTGCTGCTTGCAACTGTCTGCACAGCCATGTCAGGCGAGGCCCTTTCTCCTCATCTTCCTCACGACGCATTTCGCCATGAGACGGATTTGGCACCTTCCCTAGCCGGGAGCCTCGCACAGCGATCGACACTGATTTACGAGAACCGACTGGAGGGTTGCCGGGGCTTCACCGGGCCGTTTCCCTCTGCCCCTCTGGATGAGCTGTATGCGGTTGTTTCACCGATATGAGCCACCGCGACCCCCGACATGCGATGGTCACCGGCGTTGTTCAAGACTGTAACCGAAGGCCAGGACAGTTGAGAGAGTCGTCCGAAGCGCGAGATGAACACCCACGCGCACCCGTTGGAACCACTCGAAGATCTCTACTGCCGACCACCGCCGTACGAACGTGAGGAGCAGCAGACTGTGCTGGAAGAAGTCGAGCGCTGGCTGAGCACCCGCTCCTGGTCCGTCGCCGATCGCCCGCTCCACAAGATCCTGGCCGCGAAACGCACCTCGGGCTCGTCGGTCAGTGTCGTGCTGCCGGCGCTCAACGAGGAGGAGACGGTCGGCGACATCGTCATGGCCATCCGCCACGACCTCATGCGGCAGGTTCCCCTCGTCGACGAGATCGTCGTCGTCGACTCGGGCTCCACCGACCGCACCTCAGAAGTCGCCGCGGCGGCCGGCGCGAAGGTGGTGCACCGCGACGCGATCCTGCCGCGCATCCCGGCCGTGCCCGGCAAGGGCGAGGTGCTGTGGCGCTCCCTGCTCGTCACCCGCGGGGACATCGTCTGCTTCATCGACGCGGACCTGAAGGAGTTCTCGTCCGACTTCGTCTCCGGGATCGTGGGCCCGCTGCTCACCGACCCGGGCGTCGACCTCGTGAAGGCGATGTACGACCGGCCGCTGGGCGGCGCGGCGGGGCAGGGCGGACGCGTCACCGAACTGATGGCCCGCCCGCTGCTCAACATGCACTGGCCGCAACTGGCCGGCTTCGTGCAGCCGCTCGGCGGCGAGTACGCGGCTCGCCGCTCGCTGCTGGAACGGCTTCCGTTCCCGGTGGGGTACGGGGTGGAACTCGGCATCCTGGTGGACGCCCTGCACCTGGTGGGGCTCGACGCCCTCGCCCAGGTCGACGTGGGCGTGCGCAAGCACCGCCACCAGGACGGCCAGGCGCTGGGCCGCATGGCCGCCGCGATCTACCGCACCGCACAGCTGCGCCTGGCCCGCGGCCATCTGATCCGCCCGACCCTCACCCAGTTCGAACGGGGCGACGGCGGTTTCGAGCCGCGCACGTACCCGGTGGACGCGGAGGAGCGGCCGGCCATGAGGGAGATCGAGGAGTACATGGAGCGCAAGGCGGCCTGAGCCTTCGGGCCCGCCGAGGACGGTCCGGGGCCGCGACACGACCCGTTGTATACGGCTCCGCATACGGCCGAAGGGAACGTTTGAGCGTTTTGAGCTCGGGCTAGGTTTCGTGGCATGGCTTCCACGCATACGGCATCCGTACTCGTCGCCTCCAACCGCGGCCCGGTCTCGTACGCGCTGGACGAGACCGGCCGGCTCGCCGCCAAGCGCGGCGGTGGCGGGCTGGTCTCCGGGCTCTCGGCGATCGGCCCGGACGCGGACGCGGTCTGGGTCTGCTCCGCTTTGGGCGACGGCGACCGCGAGGCCGTCCGGCGGACGGGCGGCGCGCTCGATCCGGCCGACACCGGCGGCCAGCGTGTGCGGATGCTCGACATCGACCCGCAGGTGCACACGGACGCCTACAACGGCATCGCCAACTCGGTGCTGTGGTTCGTCCACCACATGCTGTACCAGACGCCGCTGGAGCCGGCCTTCGGCGCGGAGTTCCGGCGCCAGTGGGCGGCGTACGAGACATACAACCGCGCGTTCGCCGAGGCGCTGGCCCTGGAGGCGGGTGAGGGTGCGGCGGTGCTGATCCAGGACTACCACCTCACCCTGGCCCCCCGGATGCTCCGCGGTCTGCGGCCCGACCTGCGGATCGGCCACTTCTCGCACACGCCGTGGGCGCCGCCGGAGTACTTCCGTGTGCTGCCCGACGACATCGCGGCGCAGGTGCTCGGTGGGATCCTCGGCGCGGACCGGGCGGCGTTCCTCACGCAACGCTGGGCGGACGCCTTCACGGACTGCTGTCATGCGGTCCTCGGTCCGGGCATTCCCTCCGGCACCCGTATCGGCGTCCACGGCCTGGGCGCGGACGCCGACTTCCTGCGGCAGCGGGCGCACCAGCCCGACGTGGACGAGCGGATGGCGGTGCTGCGGAAGCAGATCGGCTCGGCCCCCGACGGCAGCCGCCGCAGGACGATCGTGCGGGTGGACCGCACCGAGCTGTCCAAGAACATCGTGCGCGGGCTGCTGGCGTACGAGGAGCTGCTGGAAACGCGTCCGCAGTGGCGCGAACGGGTCGTCCACATCGCCTTCGCGTACCCCTCCCGCCAGGACCTGGCCGTCTACCGCCGCTACACGGAGGAGGTCCAGCGGGTGGCGGCGGAGATCAACTCACGCTACGGGACGCCGGGCTGGACCCCCGTCGAGCTGCATGTGAAGGACGACTTCGCACGCTCGCTGGCCGCCTACCGGCTGGCGGACGTTGCCCTCGTGAACCCCATCCGGGACGGCATGAACCTGGTCGCCAAGGAGGTTCCGGTGGTCTCCGACGAGGGCTGCGCGCTGGTGCTGTCCCGCGAGGCCGGGGCGTTCGAGGAGCTGTCCGAGGACGCGGTGGCCGTGAACCCGTACGACATCGGGGGCATGGCGGCGGCGCTGCACGAGGCGCTGTCCATGGGGCCGGGGGAGCGCGCCGAGCGCACGAAGCGGCTCGCCGCGCAGGCCACGGCGCTTCCGCCGGCCCGGTGGTTTCTGGATCAGTTGGCCGCACTGGGGGGGTGACGGGGCCGTTCCCCGGCCGGGGGCGGCGGCGCCGTGTCTCGGCGCCGCCCCGCGCCCCGGCCGGATGCGTTCACGCGAGCCTCTGTGCCAATGACCGCACGAGCCGTACGACGCCTGACGGGCCGTCGACCACCAGGTCCGCGCGTTTTGCCAGTTCCGTGACCTCGTCGCTGCCGCTGCAGACCAGCAGGCCGGGGACGCCGTCGGAGCGGAGCTTGTCGACCGCGGCGAAGGCGGACAGGTCGCCGAGGTCGTCGCCGGCGTACATGACGGCACGGGCGCCGATCTCGCGCACGTACTCCAGCAGGGCCACTCCCTTGTCCATGCCCGGCGGGCGCAGTTCCAGGACCATACGGCCGGGTTCGACGATCAGGCCATGGCGGGTGGCAAGGTCGGTGAGGGGTTGGCGGAGGACCTCGAAAGCGGCCTGCGGATCCTCGGCACGGCGGGTGTGCACGGCGACGGCACGCCCCTTCTCCTCGATCCACGTCCCCTCCCGGGAGCCGATCCTCTCGAGGAGGACGGGGAGTTCGGCACGGACGGCGGCGACGCCGGGATGCGCGGCGGGCGCGTCGACGGTGCCGGTGCGGGCGTCCCAGCGTTCGGCGCCGTAGTGGCCGAGGACCACGAGGTGTTCGAGTCCGGGTACGTCCGCGAAGCCGCCGTGGCGGACGGCGACGTCGGCGGGGCGGCCGGTGACGACCGCGACGGCGGCCACCTTCGGGGCGACGGCCGCGAGGGCGCGAACCGCTTCCGGGTGGGCGCGGGCCTGGTCGGGGTCGGGGACGATCGGGGCGAGCGTCCCGTCGAAGTCGAAGGCGAGAACGGCCCGCCCGGGCCGCGTGAGGATCGCGTCGAGACCGTCCCGCCCGGCCGGTGTGGCGGGCGTCGGCAAGGAGTCCGTGTGGCTGCCCATGGGACGACCCTATCCGCGCGGGCGTGGCCTCACTCCTGGCGAGGCGGTGTACGCTCGCGCGCCCTCCCGCTGAGCGCCCTCCGCTCAGCGCTCCGCACGGCGGGACTCCCGGATGCGGCGGAGCCGGTTGACGGTGACCGGGGCGTGCGCGAGGGCTCTCGGGTCGTCGAGGAGGGCGTTGAGCAGCTGGTAGTACCGGACCGGGGCCAGACCGAGCTGCTCACGGATGGCGCGCTCCTTGGCCCCCGGCCCGGGAAAACTGCGCCCTTCCAGCGCGAGGATGGCCTTGTCCCGAGGGGTGAGATCGTCCATGGGGGAACCGTAACCGGAAGGGCCGACACGGCCCCCGTCAGCCGGTGGAGTCGTCCGCCGTCACCGCCGCCCGCTGCAGCCGGCCCAGGATCGCCGCCGGGCTGCCGTACGGACCGACCGCCTTGCCCAGCATGCCGACCTCACCGCGGGTGAAGGCGGAGAAGGCGTCGGTGCGGTTCAGCTTCGCCGGCTCCACGGGCCCCGCTGCCCTTGACCAACCCTGCTGTCTCGCCATGTGGAATATCGACACAAGGTCTACACCACGTAAGTGGACTAGACCTCTTGCAGGTCCAGGAGCCACACTGTCTCCGTGAGACATGTCATCGCCCTCGACGTGGGCGGCACCGGGATGAAGGCCGCCCTGGTAGGGGCCGGGGGTGAGCTGCTGCACCAGGCACGCCGGGCGACCGGGCGCGAGCGCGGGCCGGAGGCCGTGGTGGAGTCGATCCTCGGCTTCGCCACCGATCTGATCGCACACGGTGAGCGGCACTTCGGCGAGCCCGCCGCCGCCGCGGGCGTCGCCGTCCCCGGAATCGTCGACGCCGACCACGGCATCGCCGCCTACTCGGCGAACCTCGGCTGGCGTGACGTACCGCTGCGCGACCTGCTCAGCCGCCGGCTCGACGGTGCACCCGTCGCACTCGGCCACGATGTGCGCACCGGCGGGCTGGCCGAGGGCCGCGTCGGCGCGGGCAAGGGAGTGGACCGCTTCCTGTTCGTGCCTCTCGGCACCGGCATAGCGGGCGCCATCGGCATCGGCGGCCGCGTCGAGGCCGGCGCCCACGGCTTCGCGGGCGAGATCGGCCATATCGTCGTACGGCCCGGTGGGGCGGCGTGTCCGTGCGGCCAGCGCGGCTGTCTGGAGCGGTACGCGTCCGCGGCGGCGGTGAGCGAGGCCTGGGCCGAGACGTCCGGGCAGCCGGAGGCGGACGCGGCGGACTGCGCGAAGGCCGTCGCATCCGGAGAGCCGAACGCCGTTCGAGTGTGGCAGGAGGCCGTGGACGCGCTCGCCGACGGCCTGGTCACCGCGCTCACCCTGCTGGACCCGCGCACCCTGATCATCGGTGGCGGACTCGCCGAGGCGGGGGAAACCTTGTTCACGCCGCTGCGGGACGCCGTCCGGCGGCGGCTCACCTTCCAGAAGCTGCCGTCGATCGTCCCCGCGGCACTGGGGGACACCGCCGGATGCCTGGGCGCGGGACTCCTCGCCTGGGATCTCCTCGACACCACTGACCCTTCGGAGGTAACCACCTGATGGCCACTAGCAAGGTTCTCGCCGGTGCCCGGGTGGTGCTGCCCACCGGGATCGTGGACAACGGCCGCGTCGCGGTGGAGGGCACGCGGATCGCCGAGGAGGGTGCCGCGAACGCCGAGATCGTCGACGTACGGGGTCACTGGCTGGTCCCCGGCTTCGTCGACATCCACAACCACGGCGGGGGAGGCGCGTCCTTCTCGGGCACGGTGGACGAGGTCCTGACGGCCGTGCACACCCACCGGCTGCACGGCACCACCACCCTCGTCGCCTCGACCGTCACCAACGACATGGACTTCCTCGTCAACCAGGCCGGGCTGCTGTCCGAACTGAGCGAGCAGGGGGACATCGCCGGCATCCACTTCGAGGGCCCGTTCATCTCGCCCTGCCGCAAGGGGGCGCACTCCGAGGAACTGCTGCGCGACCCCGATCCGGCGGAGGTCCGCAAACTGATCGACGCCGCCCGCGGCCACACGAAAATGGTCACGCTCGCCACCGAGCTGCCCGGCGGCATCGACTCCGTACGGCTGCTCGCCGAACACGGCGTGATCGCGGCGATCGGGCACACGGACGCCACCTACGAGCAGACGGTGGCGGCCATCGACGCGGGCGCCACGGTCGCCACCCACCTCTTCAACGCGATGCCGCCGCTCGGCCACCGCGCCCCCGGCCCCGTCACCGCGCTTCTGGAGGACGAGCGGATCACGGTCGAACTGATCGACGACGGCACGCATCTGCATCCGGCCTCACTCCAGCTGGCGTTCCATCACGCGGGCGCGGGACGGGTCGCCTTCATCACGGACGCGATGGACGCGGCCGGCATCGGCGACGGGCGCTACCTGCTCGGCCCGCTGGAGGTCGAGGTCAGTGAGGGTGTGGCACGCCTGGTTGAGGGCGGTTCGATCGCGGGCTCGACGCTCACCCTGGACCGTGCGTTCCAGCGGGCGGTCACCGTCGACCGGCTGCCCGTGGAGGACGTGGTGGCGGCCATCTCGGCCAACCCGGCGAAGCTGCTGGGCATCGACGACCGGGTGGGTTCGCTGGAGCCCGGCAAGGACGCCGACCTGGTGCTGCTGGACGCCGACTTCGTGCTCAAGGGCGTGATGCGGCACGGCGAGTGGGTGGTCCATCCCCAACTGGGGTGATTCATCCGCTTGTTGGCAGACGGCGGTCGGTTCGGGGGACTGGGCCGACCGCCGACTCTTTTGGCATGATCGACCCTCCGCACACGCCGACGGCAAGCGCATTCTGGAACCCCGGGTCCACGGATCGCGCCGTCACGACTTCGAGGGAGGTCCCCCAGGTGATCCTCACGGTCACACTGAACACCGCTCTCGACATCACCTATCGGGTACGGGCGCTGCGGCCGCACGCCTCGCACCGGGTGACCGAGGTGACCGAACGTCCCGGCGGCAAAGGGCTCAACGTGGCCCGGGTGCTCGCCGCGCTCGGCCACCGGGTGACCGCCACGGGCTTCGCCGGCGGCAGGACGGGCCGCTCGGTACAGGACCAACTCGCCGGCATCTCCGAGGTGGTGGACGCGCTCGTCCCGGTCGCGGGGGCCACCCGGCGCACGATCGCGGTCGTCGACGAGACGACCGGCGACACCACCCAGCTGAACGAGCCGGGCCCGGAGATAGCCCCCGCCGAGTGGTCCGCCTTCCTGGAGGTGTACGGGGACCTGGTCTCCTCGGCCGCGGCGGTGGCCCTGTGCGGCAGCCTGCCGCCGGGGGTGCCGGTCGGCGCGTATGCCCAACTGGTGCGCACCGCACGGTCGGCGGGCGTGCCGGTGCTGCTCGACACGAGCGGCGAGCCGCTGCGCCGCGGCGTCGCCGCCCGCCCGGACGTGGTCAAGCCGAACGCCGACGAGCTGGCCGAACTCACCGGCTCCTACGAACCGTTGCAGGCCACCCGGGACGCCCGGCGGCGCGGGGCGCACGCCGTGGTCGCCTCGCTGGGCGCGGAGGGTCTGCTCGCGGTGAACGCGGAGGGCCGCTGGCGCGCCGCTCCGCCGCGCCGGATCCAGGGCAATCCGACGGGCGCCGGCGACTCGGCGGTCGCGGGCCTGCTGTCGGGCCTGGTGGACCTGCTTCCGTGGCCGGCCCGCCTGGCGCGGGCCGTGGCCGTGTCCGCGGCATCCGTATTGGCCCCGGCTGCGGGTGAGTTCGACCGCCGGGTCTATGAGGAGCTGTTGGAACGGGTGATCGTCACCCCGCACAACGCCGCGGCTTGAGTCGTGCCCGGCGCAGAGTCCACCGGGCCCGGCGCGGCTACTTCGACCAGCCCTTGGTCAGCCAGAGCTGGTCGAAATTGGCGTTGCACTGGTTCCCCTGCTCGCAGGAGATCCGGATGGTGTTGGTGCCTTTGTTGAGCTGGATGTAGTTGTACGTCTTCGTCCAGCCCTTCTCCCAGTCCCCCTGAGGCGCCTGCGCCCAGTTCTTCAGCGACATGGGGGTGGTCTGGGCCGTGCCGTTGACCGTGAGGGTGGCCGTGGCGTCGACGCCGGGCACACCGTAGCCGGCGTGCAGCGTGTACTTGCCGGTCGACGGGACGTCCACGCTCCAGGTCACGGCGGCGCCGACGGCGTTGAAGCCCTGGACGTAGACACCGCCGTCGGCTTTGGCGCCCTTCACGTCGGACGCGGTGCTGGTGCCGCCCTCCAGGCGCAGCGCCTTGGCGTCGATGGTCGGCAGCGGGGTGTCGTCGGTGCCCTGCTGGGTCGCCGACTCGCTCGGGGATGCGCTCTGCGCGGCCGTGGGGCTGGAGCCCGCCTGGGCGCCGTCCTTGCCGTCACCCGAGTCGCCGCCGATCATGGCGACGCTGATACCGATCACGACCGCGGCGACCACCGCGATCGCGCCGATCAGGAGACCCTTGGTGTTGGGGCCCCGGCCACGGCCGCCGCCCGTGCCCACCGACGCCTGGCGGGTGGTGGGGGCGGCACCGCCGGGCACGGTCTCGGGCGCGGCGTAATACGCGTTCGGCTGGCCGTACCCCTGCTGCTGGGGCACCTGGCCGTGGGCGGCCGTCGGGGCCTGTGGCTGGCCGTACTGGCGCTCTCCGACCGGGCGCACTCTGTTGACGGTACCCGGGTAGCCGTAACCGCCGGTGGGCGGCTGTGCGCCGTTGGCCTGGCCGTCGGCGTAGAGGTAGCCGAACGGGTCCTCGTCCTCGGGCGTGCTCGCGCCGTTGTTGCCGGGCGTCATCCCTAGGTCTCCTCAACAGGTGCGGGTCCAGATGCATACGTGGCTGAGTGGCGAGCCTACCCGTTCCCCGGACCCCAAACTGCTGTTCTCCCCATCACCTATGCACTGACCTGGGTCTACCCGGCACGCCTGTGTTGTTTGGGACGAGAACGTTTCTCTACGTACATCCGTTCGTCAGCCGATTTCAACACTTCGTCCGCGGTCATGCCGCAGTGCGCCCAGCCGATGCCGAAACTGGCACCGACCCGCATGGCGCGGCCGTCGACCCGGACCGGCTGGATGATCTCGTTGCGCAGACGCACTGCGAGGTCCTGGGCGTCGGCCTTGCCCAGCCCGTTGGCGAGGACGACGAACTCGTCGCCACCGAGCCGGGCGACCGTGTCCCCGTCGCGCACTCCACGGCTGAGCCGCCGCGCCACCTCGATGAGGACCGCATCGCCGGCGTTGTGGCCGAAACGGTCGTTGATCGACTTGAAGCCGTCGAGGTCGCAGAAGAGCACCGCGAGCCCCTTGGTGCCGTCGTCGGTGCCGGCCTCGGGGGCGACGGTGTGCACATGGTGGTCGAAGGCGTCGTACGGCCCCCTGGCGTGGAGGTCGAAGCCATGCCCGGTCCCGTCCAGGGCCGCCGGATGGTCGACCGGGTATTCGCCGTACGCCGCGTCCAGGGAGTCGGCCGCGCCCGCCGGCAGGGACTGCGGGCGCTGGCAGAGCCGGGCGGACAGGCGCGAGCGCAGCTCGGCGGAGTTGGGCAGGCCGGTGAGCGAGTCGTGCGAGGCCCGGTGGGCGAGCTGCAGCTCGCGGCGCTTGCGCTCCTCGATGTCCTCGACATGGGTGAGGAGGAAGCGGGGCCCGTCCGCGGCATCGGCGACGACGGAGTTGCGCAGGGACACCCAGACATATGTGCCGTCCCGGCGCCCTAGCCTCAGCTCCGCCCGTCCGCCCTCGGCGGAGGTCCGCAGGAGTGTGCCGATGTCCTCGGGGTGGACGAGGTCGGAGAACGAGTAACGGCGCATGGCGGAGGCGGGCCGGCCCAGCAGGCGGCACAGCGCGTCGTTGGTGCGCAGGATCCGCCCGTGCTGGTCGCCGCCCATCTCGGCGATGGCCATGCCGGACGGGGCGTACTCGAAGGCCTGGCGGAAGGACTCCTCGCTGGCGCGCAGGGCCTGCTGCTCCCGCTCGAGGCGGACGAGGGCCCGCTGCATGTTGGCCCTCAGGCGGGCGTTGCTGATGGCGATGGCCGCCTGGAAGGCGTACATCTGGAGCGCCTCGCGGCCCCAGGCGCCCGGCCGCCGCC
The DNA here is from genome assembly GCF_036281785.1 of Streptomyces chiangmaiensis. Taxonomy (NCBI): domain Bacteria; kingdom Bacillati; phylum Actinomycetota; class Actinomycetes; order Kitasatosporales; family Streptomycetaceae; genus Streptomyces; species Streptomyces chiangmaiensis. The sequence goes on from NZ_JAYWVC010000028.1 coordinate 42,510, forward strand.
CGTTGCGCGGCCGGTCGACCGAGATGACCCCGATGAGTTCGCCGCAGCTGCCCTTGACGCTCGGTGTGTACATGGGGGCGAAGAGGCGGTCGGCAGGGTGCCACTCATCCTCGAAGCGGGGCTCGGGACCGCCGGTGTGCCACTGCGGCACATCGTCGTCGTCGAGCACCCAGCCCTCGGTGTGGGGTATGAACCGCAGGTCGTCCCAGGCCTCGCCCATGTTCAGCCGACGTTCCCACGAGGCGCGGGAGCCGACACGTCCGGTGATCAGCGCCTCCGCGGCGGAGTTCCCGGCGAATGCGGCGACGACCAGGTCGCCGTCCGGGCGGACGAGGTTGACGGCCGCCAGCTCGTAGCCGAGGCCGCTGACGATGCCGTCGGCGACGGTCTGCAGCGTGTCCGCCAGGCTGCGCGCGGTGTTCATGTCCGCCATGACCTGATGCAGCTGCCGCAGGGTCGCAAGACGGACATACGGCTCCGACTCGGTCTCCATTCGCCCCTCCCCTCGAGGTCTCGCAGCAACTCCAGGGACGCGTCGGCGTACTACGGCTCTCCCGGTTTTCCTCGGTGCGCTACTCGCGGGTACTCCGCGCGTAGCGTCGTGCAGCGTCCCCGCCACTGAATCACAGTGCGCTGCCCACTAGGTACACAGGGTCAACAAAATACGGCCCCTGTGACTCAAGTCACAGCGAAACATGAACAATTGAGTGGGGGTTCCGCGTTTTTCCTGTGCCTTTAACGGGCGCAATTCCAGACCTGTGCAGAGGCTGTGATCATACGCGTCAACTCTAAGACAATGAGGGCACGTTGAGCGTAGGGACCGGTCCCCTGCGCCGCCCGTCCGGAGGTGTGCCCGATGCCACCCGGGCGCCCCGGCCCCGCCCCCGGCGTCCGCCGATGGTCCTAGGTCGCGCTTCGTGCCCGGGGCCGATGTACGCATCCAGGGGTGCCGACTAGCGTTCCCGGCGTGTTGAAGACTCCCCCTGCCCCGCCCGCTGTCCCGCCCGCGTCCGGGCATCCTGAAGGGGTGAGCAACGACGAGTTCCGCGCAGCCCTGTCCCGGCTGGCCGCGGGCGTGGTCCTGGTGACCTCGCACGAGCCCCCGCTGGACCCCGAGGGCACGCCCGTCACCCACCACCGCCCCGACGGGACCTTCCCCGGGGCAGGAGGCCCGGAGGGAGCCCCGGCGCGCCGCGACATCACTCGGGGCGAGGACGTGGGCATGACGGCGACGGCCTTCATGTCGGTGTCCCTGGACCCGCCGCTGGTCATGGTCAGCCTGCGCGAGGGCTCCCGCATGGACGACCTGCTCGCCGAGCAGCCTCTGTGGGCCGTCTCCGTGCTCGCGGAGAGCCAACGGCACATCGCGGGCCGCTTCGCGATGAAGGGCCGCATCAGCGACCGGCTCCTGTTCGAGGACATCCCGTACGTGCGCGGGGAGGCCTCCGGCGCACTACTGGTCGGCGGCGCCCTGGCGAACCTGGAGTGCCGTACGGAACAGCACGTGAGGGCGGGCGACCACACGCTGGTCATCGGACGGGTGCTGAGCGCACAGGTGCCGAGTGCGGAGGGCGGACCGCTGCTGTACTTCCGGGGGCGCTACCGGCACCTGCGCTGAGGCGGTCGCCGGCCCGCGGCTCTGCTCCGTGACGGTCCCCGGACCTCCCGGCACGGCGTTGCCACATCGTGCGCATCGTCGGCTGTGTGCGTCACGCGGATATCGCGTCGGTCCCCTGGTGCCGAACTCCGGCATCGCTTCAGAACCCGCCTTGCGGCTTTTCCCGGATCGACCGAGCTTTCCCTCGGCATTCGGGAACGACGCATGAAGAACCGAATCGGAAAACACGTCACCCCGCGCCTGCGGAAGGAATACGCCGCTGTCATGTCCTTCGGCGGTGTCATGTCGGGGGGAGGGCCGATCGCCGAAAGTGCCGACCACAATTCCTCGGCGCGACTCGAGGTGCCGCGAAGACGGACGACGGGAAGCCTCACCTGGTGGTTCCGCCAGGTGGCCGTGGCCTTGCCCTGGTTCAGGAAGGGCTTTCACCCCGCCTGTCCCTGCGCCGAGGGCCTCGCCGTGGAAATGACGATCTTCCCGGTCGCAGCGCAGTCGAACATCGAGGGCGCCGTGACGACACTCCGGTCGTTCTTGACACCCCCGAGTTGCCCGCGAGCCTTCGCGCCCGGAACTAACGCCAGTCCCGCCCGGACCGCCCTCGCTTGGTCTCCGAACGCTGCTTCTTCTCCCGCAGTCGGCGTTCGTTGATGCCACGCGGGATACGGGTCGGTTTCCGGGGCTTCGGCGGCGGCGCCGTCGCCTCGGCGAGCAGGGAGGCGAGGCGCACCGCGGCGACCTCCCGGTTGCGCCACTGCGAACGGTGCTCGGACGCGCGCACGGTGACCACTCCGTCGACGAGCCGCCCCGCCAGCCGCTCGAGGGCCCGCTCCTTCCACACGGGGGGCAGCGCCTCGGTCCGCGCGAGGTCGAAACGCAACTCCACCTGAGTGTCGCTGGTGTTGACGTGCTGTCCACCCGGCCCCGATGACCTCGAAAAACGCCACAGCAGCTCGGCCTCGGGAAGCGAGACGGAGCCGCGGATGACGTAAGGCCCGGACATGCCTCCATGGTCGCGCGACTGTCCGGTCCACGTCACGCGAATATCACCGTCGCCGCTCCCTCCGAAGATTCCGGGTAAAGAAAGTAAAGAGATCCGGAACCATCGGGACCCCCCTTGGCGTTGAGACGGGTAGCTGTAGCTTCGTGCCGTACGAAGCCCACAGGTACTGCAACGCGTATGCGAACGAGGGAAGGGACTCCCAACAATGGCTGTAAGCCTGTCAAAGGGCGGCAACGTCTCGCTCACCAAGGAGGCTCCGGGCCTGACCGCCGTCACCGTGGGCCTCGGCTGGGACGTCCGCACCACCACCGGCACGGACTTCGACCTCGACGCCTCCGCGATCGCGGTCAACGCCCAGGGCAAGGTCTACTCCGACCAGCACTTCGTCTTCTTCAACAACAAGCAGACCCCGGACAGCTCGATCGTCCACACCGGCGACAACCGCACGGGTGAGGGCGCGGGCGACGACGAGGCGATCAACGTGAACCTGGCGGCCCTCCCGGCCGACATCGACAAGATCGTCTTCCCGGTCTCCATCTACGACGCGGAGTCCCGCTCGCAGAACTTCGGCCAGGTGCGCAACGCGTACATCCGCATCGTCAACCAGGCCGGCGGTCAGGAGATCGCCCGCTACGACCTGTCGGAGGACGCGGCCACCGAGACGGCCATGGTCTTCGGCGAGCTGTACCGCAACGGCGCGGAGTGGAAGTTCCGCGCGGTCGGCCAGGGCTACGCCTCGGGTCTGGTCGGCATCGCCCAGGACTTCGGCGTCAACGTCTGACCCTGCCTGGGACGCTACGGCGTGAAGCCCCCGGCCGCGGTGCCGCGGCCGGGGGCTCCCGTGTGCCCTTGACCAGGGGCCCGCACACCGCGAACCGCACGGGTCCCGCCGCGATACGTTGACCCCCGTGATCCTCGAGTCCCTCCCCCTCACTCCCGACCACGACATCCCGGGCCCGCTGCTCGCCGAACTCACCGCGCTCTACGCCTCCAATCGCGACTTCCACGCGCTCAGCGGCGACTTCCCCGACCCGGACGACATCCGCCCGGAACAGGTGGCTACCGAGCTGGCCGACGAGTTGGCGAACCCGGACGTCGAGGTCCTGCTCGCGCGCAGCGCCGGGCGACTGGCGGGAATCGCGATCACCCTCGCGCACCATCCCGACCCGGCCGACCCGGACCCCTGGATCGGCCTGCTGATGGTGGACGCGGGGCTGCAGCGGCAGGGGCATGGCCGTCGGCTCGTGTCCCTCGTCGAGGCCCGGTTCCGTTCCGCGGGCCGCGCCGCCGTGCGTCTGGCGGTACTGGAGAACAATCCCAGGGCCCTGGCCTTCTGGACGGCCCTCGGCTACGAGACGATCGACCACCGCCCGGATCGCGGACGGGGCCGTCCCTGTGCCGTGCTGCGCAAGGCGCTGCGCCGGCGGAACCCGGGGCCGCGCGGCTACGCGTGCTCCGGCTTCCCCGCCCCGTAGAGCCAGTCCCGCCAGATCGGGCGGAAGTCGTTGTCCGGCGCCTTCTTCTCGACGTACTCCGTGAAGTCGGCGGTGTCCGCGTTCCCGTGACGGTGGGTGGCCGCCCAGCCCCGGATGATGTCGTAGAAGGCGGCGTCGCCGACGGTCTGCCGGATCTTGTGCAGGACCATGGCGCCGCGTTCGTAGACGGGGCTGTCGGAGACCTCCGCGGCGCTGGACGGCTTCGCGGGCGGGAACGCCCAGATCGCCTCGCCGTCTGCCGGGTCGTCGTAGTAGTCGCCCCGGTAGAGCGCGTCGAAGACCTGCTGGGCCGTGTCTTGGCCGTGGTCCTCCCGCCACAACCACTCCGCGTACGTGGCGAAGCCCTCGTTGAGCCACATGTCCCGCCAGGTCTTCGGCGTGACGGAGTCGCCGTACCACTGGTGGGCGAGTTCGTGGACGAGCGTCTCGACGTCGGGGGCTCCGGGGAAGACGGGGCGGGTCTGCGTCTCGAGTGCGTAGCCGGCGTCGTGCTGCCGGCCGACGACCGCGCCGGTGGAGGAAAAGGGGTAGGGACCGAATGTGCCCTCCGCCCACTCCATGATCTGCGGGAGCTTCGCCAGAACCGTCCGGCTCGCCTGTGCCTCGGCCGGCTCCACGGCGGCATACACGGGCAGGCCGTTCCTCAACGTGGAGCGGGTGATGTCGTAGCGGCCGATCGCGACCATGGCGAGGTAGCTCGCCATCGGCTGCACGGCACGCCAGGCGTAGGTGGTGCGGCCGTCCTTCGTCGTCCGGTTCCTCAACTCGCCGTTGGACACCGCCTGGAGTCCCTGAGGGACCGTGATCTCGATGTCGTACGTCGCCTTGTCGGACGGATGGTGGTCGCCGGGGAACCAGGTCATCGAGCCCGTCGGTTCGCCGAGCGCCAGCGCTCCGTCGGCGGTCCGCAGCCAGCCCTCCTTCGAGCCGTCCGGATTGGTGATCGTCCCGGGCGTGCCCGCGTAGCGCACCGTCGTGGTGAACGTCTCGCCCTCGTCGAGCTCACCTGGGGGACGCACGGTCAGCTCCTGACCGCCACGGTTCCAGCGGGCGGTACGCCCGTCGACCCTGACGGCAGCCACCTCCAGGCCCTTCAGGTCCAGGTCGAACGCGGAGAGGTCCTTGGTCGCGCGTGCCGTGATGACCGCCGTGCCGGTGAGGTGGCCGCCGGCCGGGTCGTAGGCGAGGGTCAGGTCGTAATGGGTGACGTCGTACCCACCGTTGCCCATCCTCGGGAAGTACGGGTCACGCAGGCCGGATCCGCCGGGGGTGCCGTGGACACCGCCACCGCACGCGCCGAGGACGAGCGCCAGGAGCACGGCCGGGACAATGCGCACGGATCGCGACACAACCACGATCCTATGGGGCCGGGCCGCGGAGGAGGGGCCGGCCGCGGCGTGACACCATCGCCCCCGTGCTCGACATCGGCTACGCCCTCTCCAACCGCTTTCCCGACCCTCCGCAGACCGACTACCGCCGCGCGGACGTTCACGCGCTGCGACACGACCTGTTCTGCGGCGACGTCTATCTCGCCGACACCGAGACGGACCGTGAGCTGTCCACAGCCTGGGGATGGGTGCCGGTGCTCGACTTCGCGTGGGCGCTGTGCGACATCGTCGAGCGGCTCGACCGTGACCCCCTCGGCAGTCGCGCCTCCCGGCCGCTCCACGCGGAGCTGGACTTCACCGAGTCCACCGACCGCATGCTCTTCGAGCGACGCTTCGGCTGGGTGGACATCGAGGCGGAATGGCTGCCGCCGTCCGAGTCGCCGCTGTCCTTCTCCCATGCCGATCTGCGCCGCGAGTCCCGTGACTTTCTGCACGACCTGATCGCCGATCTCACGGACCTGCACGAGGACCTCGGCGAGAACCCGGCGATCTGGACGCTTCAGGCCCGTTTCCCCAGGGTTCCCTAGACACGGCACGGAAGGTGCGGTGGCCGCGCTCCATCGGCGCGGCCACCGCCTCCCGCCTCCCACGGTCCGGGCGGGTCGATGCCGACCGGCCGCCTCACCTCCCGTGCTCGTCGTGACGGACGGCCTTCAGCTGCCGGACTTGAGCAGGGCGGCGTAGCGAGCCAGGTACAGCGGCCAGCCGGCGTCGTCGGCGACACCGCCGGCGACGGCCTGCCAGCCGGGGCCGTGCCGGTCGATGTTGCGGTGCTCCAGCTCCACCCTGGTGCGCACCGGGGTCTCGGCGACGAACCGGACCTCGACCTCGCTCGTGTTCTCCGGCTCCGTCTCGACCTGCCACTGGGGGTCGATGTCCCAGCTGAACACGACCCGGCCCGGCGGTTCGTAGGCGAGGACGCGCGCCCAGCGGCACTCGCTGCCGTCCACACCGCGGTCGTAGATATGACCGCCGACCTTCGGCTCGAACACGGTCTCGGCGATCTCCGCCGCGAGCAGGTTGTGCTCCGGCGGCTTGAAGTCGCCGAACCGCTCCGTGAACACGGTGAACGCCCGCTCGAGCGGCGCGTCGACGACGATCTGCCTGCGGACCACAGTGGTGACTTCCTGGGTCATGAACTTTCCTCTTCCGGTTCTTCGGCGACGCCCTGGTAGCCGGCCAACGCCCGGTTCCAGAACGTCTCCAGTTGATCGCGCAGCGCGGCCACACCGGCCGGGTTGAGCCGGTAGATCCGACGCGTGCCGTCCGCTCGCTCGCTCACGAGTCCGGCGTTCTTCAGCACCTTCAGATGCTGGGACACCGCCGGCCTGCTGACCGGGAGCTCATCGGCGAGTTCGCCGACCGCGCGCGGCCTGTCAGCCAGGCACTCGACGATCGCGCGCCTGGTGGGATCCCCCAGAGCGCCCAGTTCATCGCCAGCTTGGTAAGTACCCACGAACCGTAAGTGTGGACTTACAGAGGCGGGCGAGTCAAGGCCACCGCCCGGGAAGGCCGCTGCTCCGCAGACCGGCGATCGATGGCTCGGCCCGCCGGAGCGCGCCTCGCGTTCATGGCTCCAGCACCACCTTCCCGACCGTGGCCCGCGCCTCCAGGGCCCGATGGGCCGCGGCCGCCTCCGCGAGCGGGAACCGCTGGACCTCCGGTACGAGGCGCCCGGCCGCGGCCTCGGCGAGGGCACGCAGCTCCAGGGTGCGCAGCGGGTCCGGGCCGCTCGCCTTCTGCAGCATCACGGGACCGAGCACCTGCTCGGAGACGCCCTCGACGAGATGCGGCGAGCCGCCCTCGATGCCCTCGGCGGACCACCCGAAGACGATGTGCCTTCCGCCCGGCGCGAGCAGGTCCACCGCCGTGCGTGCCACCGCGCCGCCCACGCCGTCGAAGACGACCGTGACCGCGCCCCGGTGACCGTCGAGGCGCGCGGGCCACGTCGGGTCCGTGTAGTCGACCGCGAGGTGGGCGCCGTTCTCGCGCACCCGCGCCACCTTCTCCGCCCCACCGGCGAGCCCGATCACGGTGGCGCCCGCGTGCCGGGCGTACTGCACGAGGAGGGTGCCGATGCCGCCCGCGGCCGCCGGGACCAGGACCACGGAGCCGGGTCCGAGGTCGGCGAACTGCACGATCCCCATCGCCGTACGGCCCGTGCCGATCATGGCGACCGCCTGCGCGTGGTCGAGGTTCCCGGGTGTCTCGTGCAGGCGGTCGACGTTCGTGACGGCGAGTTCGGCGTAGCCGCCCGGCACGAAACCGAGGTGGGCGACGACCCGTTTGCCCAGCCAGCGGCCGTCGACCCCCGCACCGAGGGACTCGACGGCGCCTGCGACCTCGCGGCCCGGGACAGTGGGCAGCGGCGTCGGGCCCGGCGCGGGACCCGTCGCGCCCTGTCTGAGCGCCGTGTCGAGCAGATGCACACCGGCCGCGGCCACCCGGATACGGACCTGACCCGGACCGGCTTCGGGCTCCTCGACCCGCTCATAGGTGAGGTTCTCGGGCGGGCCGAAGGCGTGCAGACGGATGGCGTGCATGGGCGGGCTCCTCGTCGTCGCTGTCGCAACACCCACCCTTCGGCCTCAAGCACGCTTGAGGTCAAGGACACGTCGGCCGACGGCCAGGGACACGGCGGCGAGGGCGCTGTTGAAGGAGACCTCCGAGAGCACACCGGGTGCCGCGACCTGGTCGCCCACGAGGTAGACGCCGTCGCCGCGGTCGACGGCGGGCCGGTCCCGCCAGCTGGTGCCCGGCAGGTCCACGGCGCCCGTACGCCCCCGGGCCACCGCCTCCCTGCGCCACACGACCCGCTCGCGCCAGCCGTCGAAGGCGAGGTCGAGCAGACGTTCGGCGCGTGCGGCACCGTCGGCCCGGGTCTCGTCGGGCGCGATCGGGAACTGACCCTGGATCAGCTGCTCCCCTGCGGGCGCCAGCGAACGGTCCCTTGCGGTGAAGCGCTCGATCCAGCCGGGGGCGTCGAGGTCGGCGACGGCCCAGGCGTCGCCCCGGCGGGTGCGCACGGCCAGGTCGATCAGGACCGTCCGGCCCCCGTCCCAGACCAGGGAGTCGTCCCGGAGGAGCCGGCGGGCGGCATCGAGGGAGGTGGCGACGATCACGGGCGTGTCGGTGGGCAGCGTGTCGACGCGGGACAGGGTCTCCATGCGTACGCCGAGGTTCCAGGCGCGGGCGGCCATCCGGTCGATGACGCTCGCCCAGCCGCCCTTCGGGTGGTGCGCCTCGGACGGGAGCCTGGTGGCCCGGCGCAGACGTTCCTGTACGAAGGCGGCGGACAGCGAACCGGGGTCGTGATGGAAGACGGCGATCGCGGAGTAGTGGGCGGCGGCACGGGCGGCCTGCTCGCCCGCCTCGTCACTCGCCCAGGTCAGGAAGTCGACGTCCACGGGCGCCTGTGCGGAGGTCCGGCGCAGCAGCTTGAGCATCCCGAAGGGCGGGGTGCGGCGCAGGGCCCCCTTGTGGTGCAGGCGCAGACGGGCCGCCTCCAGTGGCGGGAGGGGCGCGAGCGGGCCGATCAGGTCGCGCTGCCCGAGCCAGGTCCAGTGCGGGCCGCCGCTGTAGAGGGCGTGGGGGCCCTCGTTGGTCAAGTAGGGTCCCTCGGCGGTCCGCGCGCGTCCGCCGAGGGTGTGGTGGGCCTCGTGCACGGTGACCTTGGCTCCGGCCTCGGCGGCGGTGATCGCGGCGGTGAGCCCGGCGAATCCACCGCCGACGACGGTGATGCGGTGCATGGGTGGGGTTCTCCCTCCTGGTGCAGGCCGCGGCTCGAGAGCACGCCGCACGAAGCCACGTCGCGAGTCGCGTCCCCCCTACGACTCCGGAAGGCTCCCTGAATGTGACATCCCTGGAGAAGGTGCAGGTCAGCGGGATTGTCACTGGCGGGATGCACCATTGGGGGCATGAAGCGGAGCAATCGGGTGGTGAAGGCGGCGCGGCGGCCCGAGGTGCGGCTGCCGGAGCTGACGGCCACCACGGCCGGCGAGTTGGAGCCGGACGGTGACTACGACGGGCTGGAGTTCCGGGACGCGGACTTCGCCGGGCAGGACGGCGGGGGCGCCCGCTTCATGGACTGTGCGCTGACGGGCTGTGCCCTGGACGAGACACGGCTGCACCACGCACGCGTGCTGGACTCCGTCCTGACGGGCATACGGGGCGTGGGTACCGACCTGGCCGAGGCGAGCCTGCGGGACGTGGAGCTGGTGGACGCCCGGCTGGGCGGTGTGCAGCTGCACGGCGCGGTGCTGGAGCGGGTGCTGGTGCGCGGCGGCAAGATCGACTACCTGAACCTGCGCAAGGCGCGGCTCAAGGACGTCGTCTTCCAGGGCTGCGTCCTGGTCGAGCCCGACTTCGGGGGTGCACGGCTGGAGCGGGTCGAGTTCGTGGACTGCGTCCTGAAGGGAGCCGACCTCACGGCGGCGACGCTGGTAGACGTGGATCTGCGCCGTGCTGCGCAGCTGGACATCGCCCGCGGGGTCGACCGCCTGTCCGGCGCGGTGATCAGCCACACCCAGCTCCTGGACCTGGCCGCCGTGCTGGCGGCCGAAATGGGTGTGCGGGTGGCCGCGGACGAATGAGGTGCGAAGCGCCCTGAGGTGCGGACCACCGCGGCAGAGTGACACCTGGGGTGAAAGACGCCCGAGCCGGGGGGCGCGCCCTGCCCCTGCTGCGGCTACGCCCGCCGCCCCAGCTTCGTCAGGGCTCCGTCGGTCAGCCGGTAGACCGTCCACTCGTCCTGCGGGCGGGCGCCCAGGGCCTCGTAGAAGTCGATCGCCGGCCGGTTCCAGTTCAGTACCGACCACTCCAGGCGCTCATAGCCCCGATCGACGCAGATCCGGGCCAGTTCCGTCAGCAGCGCCTTGCCGTGACCGGCGCCGCGGGCCTCGGGACGGACGTAGAGGTCCTCCAGGTAGATGCCATGCACACCGCGCCAGGTGGAGAAGTTCAGGAACCACAGCGCGAAGCCGACGACCTCGCCGCCGTCCTCCTGGGCGACATGCGCGAACGCCGCCGGGCGCTCGCCGAACAGCGCCTCGCGGAGCTGCTCCTGTGTCGCCCGGGCCTCGTCGGGTTCCTTCTCGTACTCGGCCAGCTCCCGGATCAAGGTGTGGATGACGGGCACGTCGGCGGGTATCGCGGTACGGATCACCATCGCAGTGTCACACAGACGGCGCGGGGCCCGACAGTTCGTGCCCTCTTCCGCGCCGCTGGTCAGAGCGGTCGCCGCAGGTCGATCACGCCGGCCGTTGCGGGCGTCAGTGGCGTCCCGCGATCCGGTCGGCCACTTGTGCGAGACGCGAGGACTCGGCGGTGTGCGTGGTCAGTTCGCGGCGGTCCGCCGTGCGGTACGTGGCGTACATGCCGTGCACACCGAGCCAGCGCAGCGGCTCCGGCTCCCACTTGCGCACCCGGTGGTTCACCCACGGCAGTGCGGTCAGGTCGGTCGCGCCGGCCTGACCCGAGTCCTGCTGGACCAGGTCGCGGAGCGTGCGGGCGGCGAGGTTCGTGGTGGCCACGCCCGAACCGACGTATCCGCCTGCCCAGCCGAGGCCCGTAGACCGGTCCAGGGTGACCGTGGCGCACCAGTCACGGGGCACCCCCAGCACGCCCGACCACGCATGGGCCACCTTCACCCCGGTCAGCGACGGGAAGAAACGCACCAGGATGTCGTACAGCGCCTCGATGGTGGCGGGCTGCGTACGGCCGTCGTTGTCCGTGCGGGAGCCGAAGCGGTAGGGGACACCGCGGCCGCCGAGCGCGATCCGTCCGTCTGCGGTGCGCTGCGCGTACATGTAGGCGTGCGCCATGTCGCCCAGCGTCTCGCGCCCCTCCCAGCCGATCCGGGCCCACTGTTCGTCGGTCAGCGGCTCGGTCGCGATCATGGAGGAGTTCATGGGCAGCCAGGTGCGCCTCTGGCCCTTCAGCGATGCCGTGAAACCCTCGGTGCAGCGCAGGACGTAGGGTGCCCGGACCGTGCCGTAGGGCGTAACCGCGTGCTTCGGACGGATCTCCGTCACCGGCGTCCGCTCGTGGATCGTCACCCCGAGCGCCTCGACGGCCGCCGCGAGCCCCTTGACCAGCCTGACCGGGTGCAGCCGCGCCCCGTGCGGGGTCCAGGTGGAGCCGACCGCGTCCGCGACCCGGATCCGCCCGGCGGTCTCCCGGGCGCCGTACAGTTCGCGGTCCTTCTCGCCGAACGACAGCTCGTGCTCGTGGAACGCCTTCAGCCGGGCCAGCTGCGCGGGCGTGTACGCCACCTCCAGGACGCCGCCGACATGCACGTCCGCGTCGATGCCCTCCTCCTGGGTGACCTGTACCACCTCGGCGACGGCGCCGTTCATCGCCTTCTGCAGACGGACGGCGGCCTCGTGGCCGTGCAGCTTCGCGTACCGGTCGCGGCCCGCCACACCGTTGTAGAGCCAGCCGCCGTTGCGGCCGGAGGCGCCGTAGCCGCAGAACTTCTGCTCCAGCACGGTGATGCGCAGGAAGGGCGCCGCCTTCTTCAGGTAGTACGCGGTCCACAGTCCGGTGTAGCCGCCGCCGACGATCACGACATCGGCGGACCCGTTCCCGGACAGGGGTTCACGCTGGGCGGGGAGGCCGTCGTCGGCGTACCAGAACGAGACACCGCCGTTGACGGCTCCGCTGACTGCGCTGCTCATGGGCCGGACGTTAGCTTCCGAGGGCGGCCGGTGTCTCCTTCGGATTCCATGGTTTTCCCCGGCCCAGGGTCAGCGGATAGCACGCGAATCCGACCAGCAGCGCCACGACATGCCCGAAATCTGTGAAGGTGGGCGAGGCCGCGAGGGGGACCAGGTACACGCACAGGACGACCGCCAGATACGCGTACCGCCAGGGCGCCGCGATCCGGTACACGAGCACGGCCACAACCCCGGCCAGCGCGTAACTCACGCCGATGTCCAGGGTGTCGGCCGCCGACCTCGGGGCGGTCCCGTCCCGTATCGCCTGCAGCAGAGCGCCCTCGCCGGCCAGCGTGGCCAGCACATGCGCGGCGATGCACACGGCCAGCCAGCGCACGGTGCCCAGCCAGCGCTCCGCCGGTGCGTGGAAGACCGTGTAGAGCACGGCATACGGCAGCCAGCGGCCGCCGTCTATCCACATGGCGCTGGTGAGGAACACCCGCACGGGGTTGGCCGACAGCTCGTTGATGTTGGTGGACCGCTGCCGCAGGAAGTCGTCCTCGAACTGCGGCGGTATGTGGTGCAGGGCGACGGTGGTGACGAACAGGACGAGCAGCCACATATAGGCGCCCGGGGCGCTGCGGAGGTATGCCGCCGCCGCCCCGAGCCGATGCCTTGCCCGTATGGCCCCGCTCACATACGCAAGTATGGTCGGGGACGTGATCGACGTGCCTGGCGAGCTGGCCGCCTCACAGGAGAGATTCAACGGAGACGCGGGGCGGGCGTTCGTCGCGGACCTGCCGCGGCGGACGGCGGAGTTCCTCGGACGGTGGCGACTGCGGATCAACGGACCCTCGATGTACGGCATGTGCGCCCTGGTCCTGCCGGTGGTACGGACCGACGGTACGCCGGCCGTGCTCAAGCTCCAGTTCCTGGACGAGGAGAGCGCGGGCGAAGCGGTCGCCCTGCGCGTCTGGGACGGCGAGGGGGCCGTACGGTTGCTGGAGCACGACACCGCCACGGGCAGCCTCCTGCTGGAGCGCCTCGACGCGGCCCGCGCGCTGACCCGCGTTCCCGACTCCCGCGCCGCCGTTCTCGTCATCGCCCGGCTGCTGGCCCGGCTGACGTCCGCACCGGCACCGGAGGGTTTGCGTCGACTAGGTGACAGGGCGCGGGCCATGCTCGAGACGGCACCGCGAGTCCTGCCGCGGATCCCCGACCCGGCCGACCGCCGCCTGATGGCGGACTGCGTGGCAGCCGTGCGCGAGGTGGCCGCCGAGCCCGGCGACCGTCTTCTGCACTGGGACCTGCACTACGACAACGTCCTGGCCGCCGACCGGGAACCCTGGCTCGCGATCGACCCGAAACCGCTGGCGGGCGACCCGGGCTTCGAGCTCTTCCCGGCTCTGCGCAACCGCTTCGTGCCGGACGAGACGCGCTGGCGCTTCGACGCCATGACCGAGGTCCTGGGCCTGGACCGGGAGCGCGCACGCGCCTGGACCCTGGGCCGCGTCCTGCAGAACGCCCTCTGGGAGGTCGAGGGCGGCCGCCCCTTGTCACCGGACGACCTGGAGATCGGACGCAGGCTGCGCGAGTGACCGCGGCGGAGACCTGCGATGGCTGCCACCCCCGGCGCGGGCGGTGCGCCACCGAGGGGCAGGCGCATCCGCTTCACGGTCGCGGCAGTTCCCGGGGGACACGTGGACATCGGCAACGGGCACCGGAGGCGGGGTCCGGCGTACCGCCCCACCAGACACGCCGCCGAATGGCCGATCCGGGCTTGCGGAGGCGCATCCGGTCATAGCGTTCAGAATATGACGAAACGCCATATCACCTACCTCGCATGGACCACGACGCTCCTCGCGTCGACGCTCAGCTGCGCGGCCGCGACCGCCGCGGGCCCGATGACCCACACCGTGCGGCCTGGGGACTCGATCCAGAAGGCGGTGGACGCCGCCAGCGCGGGTGACACCGTCCTCCTTTCCGCCGGCACCTATCGTGAGAGCGTCCGGGTGACCAAGTCCGGGCTGACCCTGCGCGGCATGGGCCCGAGCACCGTCATCGCACCGGCCACGTCGTCCTCGAACGCCTGCGCAAAGGCGGGCAGCGGGATCTGCGTGGAGGGCAAGGACGGCCATCCCGTCGAGGACACCACCATCGCCGCCCTGACCCTGTCCGGCTTCGCCAAGAACGGACTGTGGTCGTCGTGGACCAACCGGCTGACCGTCCAACAGGTGACCGCCTTGAAGAACGGGCAGTGGGGCATCGCGCAGGAACGGTCCACACGCGGCACGTTCCTGGACAACACCGTCCGGGACAACGGGAACGCGGGACTGTACCTCGCCAACACGTTCACGACCGAGGCAGGCGCCACGGACACCCACGGGACGTTGATCGGACGAAATCGTCTGCAGGGCAACCGGATCGGTGTCACCATCAAGCGCCTCAGGAACCTCGCCGTCGCGACCAACGACATGACCGCGAACTGCGCGGCGGTGTTCGTCATCGGTGACGAGAACGTCCCGCGAGCCGGGGCCCTGACCCTGAGCGACAACTACATCCACAAGAACAACAAGCTCTGTCCGAAGACCGCCCGGGTGCCCATCGTGCAGGGCGCCGGGATCGTCCTGACGGGCGGCACCGAGAACATCCTGATGACGCGCAACACGATCAGCGACAACGTGGGCACGTCCCCCTTCTCGGGCGGCATCGTGCTCTTCAAGAGCTGGTTGGGCGTCCCGAACGAAAAGAACCAGGTCAGCGGCAATATCCTGCAGCGCAACGCCCCTGCGGACATCGTCAAAGCGGACACCGGTAAGGGCAACACCTTCCAGGGCAACTCCTGCGGGACCTCCAAGCCCGCGGGACTGTGCTGACCCGGCCGGCCACCGACCGCGGACCAGAGAGGAAAGGCAGCACATGACGACCGCAATCCAGGCAGCCGCGACGACCGAAACCCCCGCCCCACCCCCGTCCATGCGGCTGAGGGAACTCGTCTTCGGGGCGGCGTGCGCCGCCGCCCTGCGCGCCGCCGCCCGGCTGCGCGTCGCCGACGCGCTGGGAGACGGACCGACGCGCGTGGAGGACCTCGCGGCCACCGTGGGAACCGAGGCCCGGACGCTGCGTCGGCTGCTGCGGGCCCTGTCCTGCTACGGCGTCTTCGCCGAGCAGGAGGACGGGACCTTCACACACACCGACATGTCCCGGCTGCTGCGCGAGGACGACCCGAACAGCCTGCGCAACATCTCACTGTGGTGCACCGAGCCGTGGACCTGGGAGGCGTGGCCGCGGCTGGACGAGGCGGTGCGCTCCGGCCGGAACGTCGTCCAGGACCTGTACGGCAAGGAGTTCTTCGTCTATCTGAACGAGGACGCCCCGGAGTCGGCCGACGTCTTCAACCGGGCCATGACCACCTCCAGCACCCAGTCCGCGCGGGACGTCGCGGAACTCCTCGATCTGTCGGGGAGTTCGTCGGTCGCCGACATCGGCGGCGGCCAGGGACACGTGGTGGCCAGCCTGCTGGAGAAGTACCCGTCGATGTGCGGGACCCTTCTCGACCTGCCGCTCGTGGTGGAGAAGGCCGATCCGCGACTGCGTCCGGGAGGTTCCCTCGCGGACCGGGTCAGCATCGTGCCCGGGGACTGCCGCGCTGCCATCCCGGTCCGGGCCGATGTGTACATCATCAAGAACATCCTGGAGTGGGACGACGAGAGCACCGCCCGGACGCTGCGCAACGTCATCGAGGCGGGCGGGCCCAAGGCGAGGGTCGTGGTCATCGAGAACCTCGTCGACGACACCCCCTCGATGCGGTTCAGCACCGCGATGGACCTGCTGCTGCTCCTGAACGTCGGCGGGGCGAAGCACACCACCAAGAGCATGGTCGACCGGCTGACCGGCGCGGGACTGGTCGTCGACTCGATCCGTCCGGTCAACGCCTACCTGCACGCTTTCGACTGCACCGTCCCCGCGTGACCCGTGCGGCCGGTGCGAAGAGGCCGCGCCGCGCACACCACCGGTCGCCGGGTCCGCGGCTGACGCGGGCCCGGCGACCGAGGCCGTCTGGACGGTTCACACCGCGGCGTTCCGCTCCCAGAGATAGAAGCGCTGCGCCATCGCGTCCTTCGGTGAGCGCCAGGTCGCGGGGTCGTACGCACTCACGTACGCCGACAGCCGCTCACTGATGTCCCGGAAGGCGGGGTGCTCGGCCACCTTGGCGATGGCCGGACCGGGCTCCCGATCGGACTCGACGAGGTGCATGTACACATCGCCGAACTGGAAGAGGCTGCGCCGGGTGACCCCGACGAGGTGTGGTAGTTCTCCCCGGTCGGATTCCTCGAACACCTTGGCGATGTCCGGGGCCGACCCCGGGGCCATGCGGGCGACGATCAGGGCTTGGTGCATGGGCCTGTCCTCCGTCCGGCTCAGTCGGCCAGGGCCGGCGCGGGCCGGTGCCTGCGGGCGGCCTGCTCGATCCTGTCCCGGATCAGGGCCATCTGGACCTTGGAGTTGCGGTTGATGTTGTCGGTCATCCAGGCGTCGTCGACCGGCGCCTCCGGCTTCATCTCGAAGTCCTGGGTCCACATCATCCGGGTGCCCTCGGGTACCTCCTCGTACTCCCACCTGATGTTCATGTACGCGAAGGGCCCGGGCTCGACGCGGCGGGCGTTGACGCTGAGCGTGTCACGGTCCGTCTCCCGCTCCGAGACCCAGCTCCATACCGTGCCCTGCTCGTCGGGATGCATGGTCAGCCGGAAGGTCGTCCGGTTCCCCTCACGGGAGAGCACCTCGCAGGACGCGTACTCGCTGAACAGCTGCGGCCAGTTCTCCAGGTCGTTGGTCATGTCCCACACCAGGTCCACCGGTGCGGCGATGGTGATGGCGTTCTCCGTGTGTCCGGCCATGTCAGGCTCCTGCCATAAGAGTGCTGTTGACGAGATCGAGGAACTGTCGGGGGGTCTTGCAACGCTCCGCGTCCGGGGGCATCTGGGTGCCGTGCCGGTTCTCCAGTTCGCCCACGATGCCGAGGAGGCCGAGGGAGTCGATGCCGAGACTGTCGAAGCCGGAGTCGTAGCGCTGCTGGAGTTCCTGCGGGGCGACGGTGACTCCGGCCGCCTTCTTCATCAGTTCGGCCAGTTCTTCCAGGGTGATTCGGCTCATGCGGTTCCTCTCCTTTGTTCCAGGGCGGCCTCGCTCGGAGGCGTCGTTTCTTCCGGTCGTTCGCCTACGGGGCACCGCGGCCGGTGCCCGAACCGACTCACTCGGCGGCGCCGTGCCGCAGCACGAGCGCCGAGTTCGACCCCATGAGTCCCCGGCTGAGGATCAGCGCCGTGCGCAGCTCGGCGGCGCGGGCGCGGCTGGTCACCAGGTCGAGGTCATAGCGGATGTCGAAGACGTTGGGCGTGGGCGGGATCACGCTGTGCTCCATCGCGAGCACCGCCGCCGCGGCGTCCAGTACGGGCGCCGCGCAGTAGCCACGGCCTATGCCCGTCTTGGGCGCCGTGACCGGCACACGTCTGCCGTGTGCGCCGAGGACATCGGCGATGGCCAGCGCCTCGGCACGGTCCGCCTCCGGCACACCGAGGGCGTCGGCGAAGACGACGTCGATCTCCTCGGGGGCACAGCCGGCCTCGTCCAGGGCACCGCGGATCGCCTGGACGAGTCCCTCCCGGGAGAGCTCCCAGCAGGAGGCGCCGGTGAAGGTGGACGCATGTCCCGCGACGGTGGCCCACACGTGCGCGCCCCGCTCACGTGCCGAGGCCGCGTCCTCCACGACGAACATGGCGCCGCCCTCCGCAGGCACGAACCCGCAGGCCCCGGTGGTGAACGGGCGGTAGGCCCGCGCCGGGTCGTCGGAGGTGCTGAGTTCCTCGTAACCGAGCTGGCAGACCATCGAGTAGGGGGCCAGTGGCGCCTCGGTCGACCCGGCGACCATCACATCGGTGCCTCGTTCCACGGCCCGCGCGGCGTGCGCGAGGGCGTCCAGACCACCGGCCTCGTCCGCGGCGAGGACCGAACAGGGGCCCTTGAGCCCCCGGCGGATGGAGATCTGGCCGGTGCTGGCCGCGTAGAACCAGGCGATGGACTGGTACGGACCGACGAAACGGCTTCCGCGGCCCCACAGCTGCTGCAGCTCCCGCTGGCCGAACTCACCGCCGCCGGACCCGGCAGCGGTGACCACCCCCAGGGAGAACGGCGCGTCGGTGACGATGTCCCGGCCGATCCGGGCCTCCTCCAGCGCCAGATCGGCCGCGGCCATCGCGTAGTGCGTGAACCGGTCGGTCTGGACGAGGAAGCGCTCCTCGATCGCCGCCGACGGCTCGAAGGCACGGACCTGACCGGCCACCCGCAGCGGCAAGTGCTCGCAGCCTTCGCGGGTGATCCGGTCCAGGACGCTCATGCCCTCCCGAGTGGACTTCCAGAAGGTGTCGGTGTTCGTTCCGTTGGGCGCGACGACGCCAATTCCGGTGACGGCGGCGCGCCTGGGGTGGAGTGCGCTCATCCTGTCCTCTCCCTCGGCCGGGTCAGGACGACCGCGGACTGGAAGCCGCCGAACCCGCTGCCCACGGAGAGCACGCTGTTCAGCTTTCGCTCGCGAGCGACCCGAGGCACGTAGTCCAGATCGCACTCGGGGTCCGGCGTCTCGTAGTTCGCGGTCGGTGGTACGGCCTGGTGGTTCAGGGCCAGTACGCAGGCCACGACCTCGATCGCGCCGATCGCCCCGAGGGAGTGGCCCACCATGGACTTGATGGAGCTCATGGGTGTGTCGTAGGCGTGGTGGCCCAGCGCCCGTTTCACCGCGGCGGTCTCGTGCCGGTCGTTCTGCCGTGTGCCCGAGCCGTGCGCGTTGACGTAGTCGATCGCCGAGCCGTCGAGACGCGAGTGGTCGAGGGCGTCCTCGATCGCCCGGGCCATCTCGAGGCCCTCGCTGGTCAGACCGGTCATGTGGTAGGCGTTGCCGAAGGTGGCGTAGCCGCTGATCTCGCAGTACACACGCGCTCCGCGGGCCCGCGCGTGTTCCAGCTCCTCCAGGACCAGCACCGCGCCGCCCTCGCCCATGACGAACCCGTCACGGTTGATGTCGAAGGGACGGGAGGCGTGTGCGGGGTCGTCGTTGTTCGGGGACGTCGCCTTGATCGCGTCGAAGCAGGCCATGGTGATCGGTGAGATCGGCGAGTCCGATGCACCGGCGATGCAGACGTCGGCCCGGCCCTCCTCGACGGTGTGAAAGGCGTATCCGACCGCGTCGAGCCCGGAGGTGCAGCCCGTGGAGACGGTCTGCACGGGTCCGTGGGCGCCGAAACGTTCGGCCACCGCCGAGGCGAGCGTGCTCGGAGAGAACGCCCGGTGCAGCTGGGGCTCCGCCTCACGGTGGTCCACGTCCCAGCGCTGCCCGCGATGGCTGACCAGGACGTAGTCGTGCTCCAGCCGGGTGGTGCCGCCGACCGCGGTCCCCAGGGAGACCCCGACCCGCCAGGGGTTCTCCCGGGCGAAGTCGAGGCCGGCGTCCCGTACGGCTTCCTCGCCGGCGACGAGGGCGAACTGGATGTACCGGTCGGCACGTTCGATCTGCTCAGCGTCCAGTCCGTGGGCTGCCGGGTCGAAGTCGCACTCGGCGGCGATCCGCGAACGGAGGCCGGTCGGATCGAAGAAGGTGATGCCCCGCGTCGCGGTACGGCCGTTGGCGAGCAGATCCCAGAACGCCGGTACGCCGATGCCGCCCGGTGCCACGATGCCTATGCCGGTGACCGCCACGCGCCGGATCATGACCGGACCTGACCTCGGTCGGCCTGCCGGGCACCGGCCGCTTCGGCCCCTTCCGCCCCCGCCGCCACCGCGGCGGAGTCGGTCTCCTCCGTGTCCACGTGGCCGAGCTGCGGGCGCGGGGCCAGGGGACCGAGATGGAAGACGATGCGGGCCTCTTCGTCGCCGGGGTTGCGGAAGCGGTGCCGCATGAAGGCGGGGATCAAGAGTCCCTGCTCGGGCCGCAGCGGGTGAGGCTCGCCGTCCAGGTCCACCTCCAGCTGCCCGCAGATGACGTAGACGAACTCCTCGGAGTACGGGTGGTAGTGCTCGCCGATGCGGTCGCCGGGCTGCAAGATGGCCACGCCCATGAAACCGCTGGTGGAGCCGACCGTGGCCGGGGTGAGCATGGCGCGCAGATCGCCGCCGCGTCTGCGGTTGGGGTCGATCTCGCTGAGATCCACGATCTTGGGACGGGTTTTGATCACGTCGGTTTCCTCCGTTGGTGTACTGCGCCGACCTGGGTGTGACCGCCGTGCCCGGCGGGTGCCGTCAGGCGCCGGGCGACGACCGGCGATCGGTGATGAGTTCCATACGGGCGAGCGTGAGGAAGTGCGCGAGGTCGCCGCTCCGTGCGCCGGCACCGTCGGCAAGGGTCGTCAGCTCGGACACCCGTCCGGCGTCCGGCAGGCCGAGGGACAGGGCGGGTTCGGCGTCGAGGCCGCCGCTCACGTCGATCAGCCGCACCACGATTTCGTCGCGCATGAAGATCGTGCTGCCGCCGATCGGGCTGCGCGGGTCGTCCGCCGCCGCCTCGTCCTGCTGGGCCAGCAGCCGGGCCAGCTCCAACCCGCGGCCCTGTCTGGCCGGGTAGTACAGGGCGTGACGCTCCGCATCGGGACGGCCCTGACCTCCCGTCACATGGTGCACGGCGGGGACCGCCGCCCGGGTGAAGAAGACCCTGGCGGCCTCGGCATCGTTGAGGTCGCGCTCCTCTTCCAGGTACGGGTTGATCGCCTCCTCGACGGCTCGCACCTCGGGCTGCCGGGCCACATGACGCAGCGCCGCGAGCAGGTCGCCCTCCACCTCGATGGCCCGCACGACCCGGTTGCCGTGCATGAACAGCGAGGTGCGGCACAGCCGTGTGGTGTCGTCGACTTTCGCCTTGGGCGCGGCGTAGTCCGCGAGGATCTTCGCGACCTCCGGCTCACTGCCCCGCCTGACGGTGAAGGTGAGCGCATGGCGGATCTTGCCGTCGCCGATCCGGGGTGCCGCCTGGAGCCGGCGTGTGTCGGCGCCGGCAGACGCCTGGTTCGCGGTCTCGCGAACGATGTGGAAGCGCAGCGAACGGGTGTCCCGGACACA